>NZ_JBYFKL010000002.1:0-83926 GCF_057654315.1 Brevibacterium sp. Lmc1
CGTGCCTATTGGCTCCCTCGCTGCGCTCGCTCTCCTGATCAGCCAGGCAAGCCTGGCTGGACACGAAATCGCCGCTGCGCGGCTCAAAGGCGAGGAAGTGGGCGTTACTTCTTCGTGATCTTTTGACCATCGGAACAGGGCGGGCAAACAGAATCTATGTAAGCCCTTCTCTAGGTGCTACATCGAACTGGCGATCAACCCCAGGTATGAAGCCGCGTGTTCCCACGTGGAGAAATCCCGCTGCCGGCCTCCGGCCGCGGCCGGCTCATGCGCGGTATAGACGACTGCTCTAGGGGAGCCTGCAGCGCTCAGGGAGATCTCTATCGCTCCTAGATACTCCCCGGTGGCAGAACGTAGGGGTCGGAGGCTAACGGGGAGCCGGGTCTCGCCCGAAGAGCTATGCATGAGCGCTCCGCACCATAGCCGGCTTATTGTCGGCGATCAGTCTCGTCAGGTTGAGCCAGATCGGCCGAACGTTGTGCTCGCCCTTCTCTGCCGTCATGCCTGCCACCTTAGCGTCTGTTTCGGTGTTTACATAGACTAGTATATGTGCCAGTATATTTTTGTAAAGCCCGTCAGATCTTCCAGTTCACGGCGCTTATATCAGCAAGAACAGAGGAGACAACGATGACCATCGCCCCGCTTCCACCCACACGGACCCTCGACATCTCTTTCCACACAGGACGGACCCTCTACGGCCCCGCGCCGGCGATCGCCACGGTCTGGAACGGAGGTGTCGACGTGCCAACGGAGTACCGAGCCGAACTGCTCACAGCACAGATCGTTGCTGCCACATGCCTCGGTCTGAAAGCTGAGGTGGCATTCCTCAATGCGCACTCCACGCACCTGACCATCACCCACGCGCCGCTAAGCGTGGCCGACCTCTCTCAAAAGCTTCTCCTGACCGAGTACGCCGGATTGTTCTACATTCACCCATCACAAGCGGCCATGATCACCACACATGATCTGCCGATCGAGGACAGCAGCACACAGCTACAAAGCGAAGCCCGCCGGCTCCTCGTCTTCAACCTGGATCGGAACCCCGTAGCCATCGACGAGGCAGTCAAGATCCTGACGGACCAAACCGAGCTCACTTCGCCACAGCTCAAGCACATCCAGCGGACTGTCTCGGTCCAGGCCGGAGGCAGCTGGTGAACACATCGAGACTCAGTACTCCAGGCCCCGCCATGATCAGCGCTCTGATCCTCTCGTGGATAGGAATCTGTGGCCCCCTCGCGGATCCCCTCATCCAGACGCCTCCAAGCCCGGCGGTGTCAATGCACCAGCAAGATGCAACAACGCATGAGCAGTCTTAGCAAGAGATCATAATGCATTACAAGATACGCGCAATTTCCGCACTCCTGATCACGACCTTCGTGGCCATCCCCCTGGCAAGCCCTGCCACCGCGGCCGGGTCCCTGACCGACCTCACCGGCGCAGAGTCTCCCGCGGCCATTGGACAAGTTGATCGCGAGGCGGTCCGAACGATCATTGAAGACCTCCGCTCGTCCCCCAGACGCTCGAATGGCGCCTACGATCGATCAGCCCAGTATGGAAGTTGGTCATCGAACATCGGCTCTGCCGACACAGGGTTCTGCGGATCGACTCGCGAGGACATCCGCAACCGAGATCTCGACGAGGTCCAGTACAAGGCAAACGACCGTTGCGCCGTCGACTCCGGAGTTCTCGAACATGATCCCTATACCGGCCGCAGCATCGAGTTCTCTCGCCAGCAGAGCCCTGCCCTCGAGGTCGAGCACATCGTTCCGGCCGAGTATCACTACGACATGATCGGCTACCAACAGACCCAGAAGGAGCGCGAAGCCTTCTACAACGACCCTGACAACCTCATCTTGGCCGACGCCCCATCCAACAGCTCCAAAGGCAGCTCTGGACCTTCAGAATGGCTGGTCCCCGACAATCCCAGCTACGTCTGCACCTACATCTCTCGCTTTAGCTACATCGCTGACAAGTACGATATGCCCGTCGACCCCGCTGATCAGCGAACAATGCTTCAGAAGATCGACACATGCGACAACAACGCTGAACCCACTTCAGCACCTTCGGAACACAACTCCTCCCCCACAGGCAACCCCTGGCCCTACCCGCTGGCCCTTGCTGGACTATTCGCCGTAGTAATATTCACGTATTTCTGCCTTAAAGAGTGGGCAAAGCGGTAGCCGCATCAGAACAGGAGAAAGGTCATTACTTCATCTGAAGAGGATCACAAGCCTCAGCACTGCCTATTGTGTAATTAGGACGCAGCGAAGGCTGCCTGGAGCTCTTCGAGGTCTTCCAGCTGAACACTATGGGATCCTTTATCCAGACGACATCAAAACGGCACTCCCCCTCACTCACGCACTCAGCTTCGAAAGGATAGCCCATTGGAGCATCCCCGATCCGAACCAATTCATACACGCTTTCGCCGCGATTCGGCGACCGAGCAACGCAGCCAAGACCTTCTTGGAGAAGTAGCGGAGGTGTCACGGCTGAGAGGAAATAGACAACGAATCGGCAGTCTGCTTCGCGGTGCCGTTCATCAGTTCGGACATCAGCGCGTGCGCTATTTTCCTCAAGTTCAGCATGCCGATTGCGGCGCTGCCTGTCTGGCGTCTGTGCTGGACTACTTCGGCCTCGACTTTGATATTGACAAGGTGCGGCTCGAATTGGGAGTCGGTCGCGACGGGGTCTCCGCTCGGAAGATCGTCGAAGTAGCGAATCGTTTCGACCTCGCCGCTCGCGGCGTGCGAACAAGTTTAGAAGGCCTCCGCCAGCTCCCAACTGGCACGATTCTGTTCTGGGACTACCGCCATTTCGTCGTGCTGGAGTCATTCGAAGGAGCGACGCTCGTAGTCGTTGACCCCGCCCACGGTCGACGGCGACTCACCTATCGTGACGCGGACCATGCATTCACAGGGGTGGCGATCGAGTTCTTCCCACAAGCTGGGGCTGACCGAGGTAAGCGTAATACCGGCTCACATGGAAGCCACTTTTGGGCCAGACTGCGGTACTTTCTTCCGCGAGCTCGCCGCTCTTGGTTGGTCGCCGGCCTCACATCGTTGGCCCTGGTCGCTTTCAACCTCGCGCTACCATTCCTGACCGGCAGTGTTGTGCAGCTAGCATCCGACCAAGGCAACATATCGGCTCCACTAGCGATGCTGGTGGGTGGCCTAGTAGCAGTATCTGTTGCATTCTTCGCGTTGCAAACAGCTCGAGGTCTGGCTATTACACGCCTCCAGAGCGTCATGGATAAGGAATCCACTATTGGCTTAGTGGGATCGCTGATGCGTCTACCGTATGCGTTCTTTGAACGCAGACACGCGGGGGACCTCATGCAGCGCGCCAGGACCAGCCTTCGGATTCGGAACATCGTTAGCTCGATCACTCTCTCCGCCGCCTTCGACGCTATAATCGTCCTTCTCTACATGGCTCTTCTCTTCTCCCAGCATTGGCTCGTCGCCACAGTCGCCGTGGGCCTGGCTACACTACTTATCGGGACAATTGCACTTTCTTGGCGGCACTTATGGGACCTTGCAGCTACGAGCCTTGACGCGCAGGTTGACTCCAACAACAAGCTGATCGAGTCGCTCGATGGGATGTTGACGGTGAAGGCGTTGGGAGCAGAACCAGAAATTACGCGGCGTTGGTTAAACGCGTTTGCTCGCGACGTCACAGCGGGGACCGCATATAGACGGGGCATTGCTTGGGTCTCGGCAGCGATCCTAACGGTACAGTTCATAGCGCCGATTGCAATGCTCGTCGTGAGCTATTTGCTTCTCCAAAGCGGCTCCCTGGAAATTGGCCAACTTGTCGCCCTAAGCACGATCATGATCGGCTTTTTTGCGCCTCTGGGATCGTTCTGCCTCGCTTTTATTCAAATGGCGAGCCTGGGACCAGAGCTCGCACGTGTCGCTGACGTCGTCGATGCCGAACCGGAAAGAAGTGGTTCCCTGCGAGTTGCGACTCAACGCCCGCAACCCATCCTGCTCACGGACGTGGAGTTTACCTACGAAGGCGCCACTCGGTCGTCGGTCGCAGAAATCAATTTAGCCGTTCCTGCCCGAAGTTACATGGGTCTCATCGGCCCTTCCGGATCAGGGAAGTCAACAATCGCTGCCCTAATCGCTGGAATTTACACGCCAACCGAGGGTTCGATCACGGTTGGCGATGTCGACCTACGGGATGCAAACCGAAGCGCGTACCGGGAAGGGATCGGATACGTCGACCAGAACTCACGATTGTTTGCAGGCTCCATTCTCGAAAACCTTACTCTCTCACAAAATGGCGCTAGCCGGGAAAACGTCCAGCGCGCCTCCAGCATCGCGGAACTCGACCACGTCGTCGAGGAACTTCCGATGGGGTACGAGACTATGCTGGGATCCGGAGGCGTAGGACTTTCTGGAGGTCAGCGGCAACGTATCGCTTTGGCGAGAGCTCTTTTGTCAGAACCGAAGATCCTAATCCTTGACGAGGCAACCAGTGCCGTGGATCCGGAGACTGAGGCTCGCATCTTCGCAAATCTGCGGAAATTGGACTGCACCCTTATTGTCGCTGCACACCGTCTCGGACTAGTGACCGCTGCAGATCAAATCGCAGTAGTACGGGCAGGGCGCGTTGTCGAGGTCGGGACCCCGGATGAAATCGACTCGGCGGGCAGCGGCCTACTACAAGACCGAGGGACCGGATAAGTCAGGAAGCTGCAGATGCACAGCATTCCACAGCGAGCCTGCGGTGGAGAACGTATCCATGGTAAGCGTTTCGTCGTCAAACATGATCCCATACTGGTTTTCAAGCTCCACGAGAAGTTCGACTGTCTCGAGCGAGTCCAGGCCTTCCTCTCGTAAACTCGTCTCTGGCGTGATGGGGTCTTCGGGCGAAAGATCGAAGAGGTGAGAACGCAGAATTTGCTCATAAGCTTCGTCCCATTCGGGCATCATTACTACTCCTCTCGCTCCGTGCTGGACGCCATGGTTCCGGCACGAGGTTTCGCCGTTTGGCGACCTAATGTGATCCTTGAAGCCGAGACTATTGTCCCCCCGTCATGAAGTATTTCCACCGGAGCCGGGTGCCCAAGGAAACCGATAAGACTGGCGGTCAAGCCATAGGCACCGACGCTAGGAATAGCAAGCACATCTCCCCGATAAAGCTTAGGTCCCTGGAAGTCGGGCACAAGGATATCCGCCGGAGTACAAAGTGGGCCCACAACTGTCGTCCTTTGAGCAGATTGATCAGAACGGGCTGGACCGACTTCAACGAGTCGCGGGACCAGAGGACTCCGAATCATACGTCCCAAGGCACCAAAACCACCTAGATGATTGACACCACTATCGGTCACAGCATATTGACGTCCGTAGGAAGATTTCACATCCGTAACGGAACACAACAGTACGCCCATCGCTGCGACGAGTGCACGGCCCGACTCCACCGCGACTGCGGGGGCACCAGTGCGCCACCCCGGAAAGCCCTCATCGAGCAGATCCCCCATTGCTTGCTTGAGCTCGATATAACGCGGTAGCTCACCAACCGAACCAAACCACGCACCGAACCCTCCGCCCAAATGAAGTTCCGTGATGTCGAGTCCAAAACGGTCACACACGGCACTTGCTGTCGAAATGGACGCTGCGAACGAGCGGATGAGGTTAGCCTCGTCGGATACATTCGACGCCGGAAAGAAGTGCAGGCCAAGGAAGCGGAGAGCCGATGTCGTTCGAAAAAGTTCTTCGCTCATTTCATCCTCAGGGACGCCAAATTGCGAGGGTTTTCCGGTCATACGCAAGCCGACCGAGCCACGTTGCGCGGAATTGACGCGAACGAGGTAGCCTGCTCGAGCATCTACTTGTTCCGCCAATAAACGAAGTCTTGTGAGCTCGTTCTGCGACTCGACTGAGAATCGCTCGACACCCCGAGAGAGTGCATAAATGATCTCGGCATCAGTCTTTCCTGGCCCCGTATAAAGGATGTCTGATGCAGCGCATGAATCAAGAGCCGCGTTTAATTCGCCACTCGAACTGACATCTGCGCGACACCCTTCACTAACAAGAGCACCGACGATGTCTGGATGCGGATTCGCCTTAAGGGAGTAGTGAACCCTGATGCCCTCCGGCAACCCGTCGATCAACCTGCGTCGCGATCGCCGAAGCTCATCGAGCGAATACACGAACGTCGGGGTCCCGTATGCCTCGATCATTCTAAGGTAAAAAGTGTCCATCGAACTCTAATCTACCAACTACACGGACTCTGACATTCTGTTTAGCTTGCCGCCAAGTCGTAGCAGCAACATGACGATTGCCATCGAGTGGCCGCTGATAGGACTCGATCAGGATGACTCAATCATTCTACTTCGGACGCGGTTGAGTGGAGGCGGACGGGCGGGCTGAACCTCGCTGAAACTATGTAGAGTGTGAGGATGGATATCGACGATCTGTCGGCGACAAACGAGACCTCGATAATCGGAATGCTGCGAGGCTCGCAGTCCGTTGAGGCGCCGATCATCCGCACAGAAGACGTATTCGACGCAAGTGACCCCGCACTCACGCTGATGGGCGGAGGAGTACCCTTTTCTCCACGTCGGCTCATATTCGTAGACGGGTTCGTCTGGCAGACATTCGGCGACAGAATCCAGGAATATTTTTCAGCGAGAGGACTCGAAGCCACTTTCCAACCCATAGACCTCGCGGAACACGACAAGAACATCACGCAACTGATTCAGGTGTTGACGCTAATTGACGAGTTTGAGCCGTTACGCAGGAGCGAGCCCATATTAGTCATTGGCGGCGGCGTACTCCTCGATGTCGTGGGTCTAGCGTGTGCAGTATTCCGTCGGGGGTCTCCTTACATTCGCGTTCCTACGACGCTCTTGGGCCAGGTCGACGCCGGAATCGGGCTCAAGACGGGAGTAAATTTCGGACGAGGCAAGAATCGTCTAGGTGCATATCACCCTCCGCTTGCAACGATTCTGGATAGCCAGTTCCTCTCCACCTTGCCCGCTCGCCAACTCGCCAACGGTCTAGCTGAGATGATCAAGGTCGCTATCGCCTGTGATGCTGCTCTCTTTGCTTCCCTCGAAGCGTACTTAAATACCGGAAGCAGAGATCTTTCCCGGGGCGCGGCACTCGAACACCTCGTGGATCGCGCTGCCGCATCGATGGTTGCTGAATTGAGCGCGAATCCGTTCGAAGCCGAGCTTGCACGCACAGTTGACTTCGGACATTCTTTCGGCCCCGCTATAGAACTCGAAGAGTCCTTGGGGCTGTTGCACGGCGAGAGTGTCGCGATTGACGCTTCTCTATCGTCCGCGATCGCACTTGAGCGAGGAATCCTCTCTACCTCCGACTTCAAACGAATACGTGATCTCATCCTCGGTGCGGGACTGCCACTGGATCACGTAGGCATAACCGCGGAGCAACTATTCCAGGGGTTACTGCAAGCGACCCGTCACCGGAATGGTAAGCAGAACTTACCTGTTCCACACTCGTGCGGTGGTGTGACCTTCGTACAAGACTGCACGGTTGATGAGGTCGCACGTGCCCTCGAATTGATACGTCGAGGTCACGCATGACCTCAGAAAACGGTAGCTCCATCCTAGCCTTTGATGTAGGGGGCACGAATACGAGAATGGCTGTGTTCTCTTCCCACCTGAGCATCGTTGAGGCAGACAGCGTCGCGACGAGGGATTTGGACATAAATGGCACCCCGCAGACTTCTATCGTTGCCCACCTCGCTAGGTGGGCAAGCGAGAGGCCGGATTTGCATATTTCTGGCGTGTCCATCGGTGCTGCATACAACGCACGACAGAACGTTGTGATCGCTTCTGCGCCCTTGTTGGGAGCAACGGCACCCGACCGCTGGGATATGGAAGGGGCGCTGACCTCGCGCTGGCCGCAGAGTGCTTGGTCAGTGTTGAATGATCTCACCGCCGCCGGCCTAGGAGTGCTACATCGCACCTCCGAACGCACGCACGACGTGCTAGTGATCACTTTATCCTCGGGTGTTGCTGCACGTTTGATCCGGCGTAATGGCCCGGTCGTGGCCGTTGACGACCGTTGGGGTATCGCTGGGGATGTGGGGCATTTGCCGGCTCGGTTCAGCTTGAATGGGAGTTCATTCGCTCTGCCCTGCGATTGCGGAGGCGTCGGACACTTGGCGTCGTACATTTCCGGGCGAGGTTTCGAACGGGTCCTAGCGCAATTCGACAGTGGTACGACATCTTTGGAATCGTTCGTTGGACGACTGAACCTGGGTGATGTAATAGCCGAACGTCTCCTACGGGCATCAATTGCGCCACTCTTTGAATTCCTCGAAATCGCGGTGACACTCTTGCCTGATGTTGACATTGCCCTCATCGGCGGATTTCACGCAGCGCTGTCAGATCACATCATCCGTATCCTGCAAGAGCTGTCGGAGAAATCTGGACCCTATCTCCTCGCCAACGACGACGACTGGCTTACGCGACGTCTAATCCCGGTCGAACCGACCGGGAACGAACTGCTCGGGGCGGCACTATACGCCTCACGATCCGAACTCCGAGAGGAGCTACACAGATGGTGAATGATGTCCTTGACGGCTCTTGGGGATTTTGGCTTGATGACGGATCGGTTCGTAGCGGGAAACTCACCTTCCCAGAACCAAACGCCTCGGCAACGGTGGTCGTCAAGACCCTGGCAGCTGGGATCTGCCGATCCGATATAAAAGAACTAGCCGGCCGCCGTCACGGAATGCGCACTTTCGGTCACGAATTTGTCGGTGAGGTCGTCGAGACAGTTGGCGCTGGACTCCATCTGCACGAAGGTGAGCGTGTGGTTCTTGACCCACACGTGGATGTCTCGAGAACCTCAGCGTTTGGCACTCATATCATCGTGCAAGGAAAGCCCGATATCGTAAATGCCGCTCTGATACCGTGCGGCTCCGTGGAATCAGTGGAGCGGTACGTGCTCACCGAGCCGCTGGCTTGTGCGGTGCACTCTATCTGTTCACTGGGGCAAACTGATGGGCGATCTATCGCGATTGTTGGTGGAGGGTTCTACGGAGTTCTGTTAGGGCTGTTGCTGAAGCGGAATGGTGCCAACGTTCGTATCCTGAATCGTCGACACGACCGAATCGACTGGCTCACCCGCACCTTCCCGAATAAGTTCGAAGTCGGGGAACTCGACGCCACGAACTTCAACGGGGTGGAGATTGTGATTGATGCGACCGCAGAAATCTCAACCGATCTCACTCGGTCAATCGCGAGGTGGCTCCCGCAGGACGGACGGATCCACCTGTTTGGTGGCACAACACCGCGGCCTCGCGACGAGCTGTCGCAGCTCTTAGATCGTGTCCGCCGGCAGGAGATGAAAGTTTACGCCAAACTTTGCGATCGGCGTCTGCAGCTATCTGGATCACATGGCGCAACTCACCAGGATTTCATCGAAGCTCTTCGGATTCTTGCTGACGATCGTGATCAATCGTTCTCGAACTTGCTGACCCGCCGACAGTGGCTCGCCAACCTACCGGCCGCATTACGTACTGTCGATGCCCATCGGCAGTTTGGGAAGACCATTGTGCTCCCAGAGCGACCCACGGGTCTATCAGAGGCGATCATCAGGACGCCCACAACAGTCCGGGTTGAGTCTCAACCCCTGCCGATGAGTGCCGAGGTTGTCATCCGCACTGCATGGGTGGGCCTCTGCGGCACAGATCGTCAGATCCTTGACGGACGTCGGCCCGATCGTGCCAGGGTGCTGGGACATGAAGCTGTCGGAACTATATCGAGCAGCTCAATCTCGAAGTTACCTGTAGGGTCTGTAGTAATCTGCAATCCGGTGAGCGAGACGAACCCGGCCTCTGTGATCGGCCACTCGGCCGAAGGCTTCCTTCAGAGCCATGTCGCTCTGCGAAGTGCTGAGATCGCCGATGGTGCTATCGTCCGTATCGACGCTGTGCCGTCACCCGCGCTAGCACTTGCAGAACCTCTTGCTGCTGTGCGGCGCACTGTCGATATGATCTCGAAGTTAGACGCATTGTCCGGTCAACCGATCGGAATCTTAGGAAGCGGAGTTATCGCCGTTCTTCTTGCGCTAGAGTTGCAGCAGCACTCGACAGCGACTTATCTCATCACTGAGAACACCCATCGAAGAGAGTATTTACGCAATCGTTTTCCTTCATTGCAATCGATGATCTGCGATTCGGCCGCCGTGGCGAGCCTCAATGGCGAGTTCGGTACGGTTGTGCATTGTGCAAGCCGACGCCGAAGACCATTGACTTTGTCCGGGCTAATGCTACGGCCGGGTGGGCTCCTCCACTTGGTGGCCGATGCGCCCCCCGGACGGGAATTCGAGACACTATCCTCGGTTAGGCGAGCGAATGCCTCATATGATCCACTAACTGTCGCGGAAATCCAACTCGACGGCAAGACGATCCGTTGTTGCGGCCAACGTGGCACGACCAGTGAACAGATACAAGACTCCGCGGTTCATTTATCTTCTGTAGGAGATGAGTGGGGCATTATTACTCACACATTGTCACCCCAAAACGCTGTTAAACTCCTCCGCAATTGGCAGTCGAATTCACCTGATCCTGAACGTAACACCCGGCTCAAGACCCTCGTCGACTTCACTTCTATCGAAGGTTCACTCTCAGCCCTTTCGGGCCTTGCCAAGTCTTAACATAAATATTTCACCTGATATGCCGAGGAGCTGACCAATGACCGATCTGAAGAAACACATCTTCTCCTCGCGCGAGCTAAGGCTCGGCGAGGAGCATCTACTCGAAAACGGGTATGTCATTGTCGACTGCCGTGAAATGCCCGAGGCCGATGTCGACACACTACTGACGGCAATCTGTCCCGGCCAGCCAGATGCCGAGCAAGAGGATAGAACAATGCTCGCGGGCGGACCTGGAGAAGTGGTACCAGCCACGACACGGAGAATTCGATTCCACACTGACGGAGCTCGATCGACAAATCCTCCGTTATACCTCGGCCTACTCTGCGAGCAACCGGATCAAC
The DNA here is from genome assembly GCF_057654315.1 of Brevibacterium sp. Lmc1. NCBI lineage: Bacteria > Bacillati > Actinomycetota > Actinomycetes > Micrococcales > Brevibacteriaceae > Brevibacterium > Brevibacterium sp. Lmc1. The sequence continues at coordinate 10,985 of NZ_JBYFKL010000002.1, forward strand.
GCGGCTTTGGCGTGAGTGAGCTCGTATCTATCGATTCCATTGCAGCGATTGCGGCTCGGGACAATGGCTGGAGTCGACGTTGGGCCGCGTTATGCGAGCCTGTGCCGTTTGCACTGCAAGGCCATAGCTACGGCACCGCCCCGGTATTTTCACAACACGAAGGGCAGTGGCTCGGCCGCTTTAACGTCCGTCACGTGAGCGAGGGAGTTTCCCGCGCCAATTCGTCCGACGAGATTCGAATCGCGATCGACGAAATGCATTCGATCGCGTACGGCTCACCACATCCGGAGACCCTCCGAGGATGGTTGGATAGGGGTGAACTCCTGCTTTTCGACAACGCGCGATTCATCCATTCTCGTACCGACCTAAGCGGCGAGGTCGCTCGCAGAGTCAAGCGTTTTAAGCTCGGGATCGATCACCGAATCCCGGCCCTTACCGCCAGAAGCGATTTGTCGTCTTGCGGGGCCCCGACGAACAACCTTGGATCCTCGTGCGCTTGAGACGGCTCGGGGCAAGAGCCGTCTCAGCGGTCGGCGTCGGCGGGATGTCGATGTCGACCGAAGGTCGCCCGAACTGTGCTCAATCGGTCGCGACCCTATACGCAGCTCTAGAAGCGGGCGCTACACTCATCGATACAGCGGACTCTTATCACATTGGAGCAGATGAAGTCGGGCACAACGAACTTCTAATCCAGCGTGCACTCGCTCAGTCGTCCTTCGCGCGATCCGAGCTCGTTATTGCCACCAAGGGAGGTCATATCAGGCCAGGTGACGGCACCTGGCGAATTGACGGGAGCCCTGATTATATTGCGGCGGCAGCGCGTGCGTCCTTGTCACGACTCAAGGTGGACGCAATCGACCTCTACTACCTGCACCGCCCAGATCCCAAGGTACCTTTGGCAGAATCAGTCGGTGCGCTCGTCACGCTTCATGACGAAGGGCTAATTAAGGCCGCTGGTGTGTCAAATGTAAATGACGAGGAAATTCGCCTGGCACACAGCATCCTGGGAGATCGACTTATTGCTGTCCAAAACAAGCTGTCGCTCGTACACCAAGGAACAACTTCTGGAGTAGCGCTGTGTAACTCACTCGGCTTGTCCTTCGTGGCCCGCAGCCCGCTCGGGAGCAAGTCTGGCGTTTTGTCACTTGATCGGATTCCTGGGGTGCGCGAAATTGCACGGTCGCATTGTGTCTCTTCACAGCGTGTCGCACTCGCGTGGGCTCTTGCAGCTGGTTCCAATGTCATTCCAGTATTCGGGACGACGCAGCCTTCGACGGTCTTCGATTCCATGGCTGCGACCGATCTTATATTGGACGCCGACGAAATCGAGCTGCTAACGGCACAGAAGTGAAATTCCTCCCGCCGTACGTCATCTTCGATCTAAATCTGGCAGAAAGTTTCTGAACTTGCCTCCCACTTCCAACGGGCCGATCTCCACCAACACATCCTGCCCGGGAAACCGATCCGCCATCAGAGCCCGTAGACGTGTCTGGCTCGACGAGCTCCATCCTTCTCCAACTTCGAGCCTGAATATGAATGAATGACCTCGTTGCTCGACCTGATAGCGCAATACCGATTTGCGCTGTTCGAAGTTGAGCTGGTGAATGACAAATTGAAAGTAGTGTGCGAGGACAGGCTCACCGTCGATAGTGTGGGCGAAGTCGGCCTGGCGACCCATGACAGAGGATAGAATGGTCCCTCCCCGCCCGCACGCGCAATATCCAGAAGAAAGCTGGACGCGATCCGACATGCGGTAACGGATGAGCGGCATCGAAACGAAGATGTGACTCGTCAAGATTACGGTAGCGAACGGTTTCTCAGGGAAGACCTCATCCTTTTCGAGCTCGAAATGAACGCTCTCGGGTGCCGAATGCATGGATCCTTCCGGGCACTCGTATGCAATCAGCCACATTTCACGTGACCCGTAGTAGCTTGCGACTCCGGCTTGAGGAAATGCTGCCTCGATCACGGTACGATCGGCTCCGCTTATCGCCTCACCTGTCAGCTCCACTAAGCGAACAGATTTCGGCATTGGGAGGCCTGTGTCGAGCAAAAATGTGGCGAACCGGCCAAGGGCACTTGGTGGGCCCTGTATCCAGACCGGTTCGTGCTCAACGATCGCCTTGTAGTGGACACCAAGGGTCGCGGGACTGAGATCAAACCAGTTGAGGTGTATTACGTTTCCCTCGCGGTAAACTGGCTCCATCGTGTAGTCGTTGCCTTGGCGTCGACGGTAACCGTAATAACGGCACGACCGCTGAGCAGGGGAGGAAACACCGAACCAGCGGCGCCGACGCCAGAGGGCCAGCGCGGCGGCGCTTCGCTCTTTCTCACTGTGCCAGATGGTCATTGGCGTACCCGTAGTGCCACTAGTCCGGGACACAAGGAGCCGGCTTCTGTCAACGTCTGTAGCGAGGAAGCTCGCCTCATTACCGACAACTGCGGATCGATCCAGGACCTCGAATCTCTCGATCGAATCGGCAGCGGTGATGTTGTATGCACGGGAGTAAAAAGGCACCTTCTCGACAGCGTGCCTCAAGACTGCACTCAGTTCCATCTGGTTAGTACCTCATCCCTAACTGTGCCCCTACAGGCCCGACGTTGCGCCGCTGCAAGGTCTCCGTTCGTATTCACGTTAACACCGAAGGAAAATTGATAGAATGCGACCGAGTCTCCGATAGAAACCAAGAAGTCCCCGAATCCCGCCTTACCCGAGGCCGCATACATTTTGAGTTTCTGAAGACCGACGGAACTGAATCCATACACGCTCGCCGTATGCGCGCTTCCCGAAGACGCTTGTCCACGCCAAATACGCGAAGCTTTCCGAGCGGGCTCCACCCAGATAGTGCGATCCGAAATCGTGTCCGGCGCTCGTGTGATGCCGATGAATGAAGATGCGGCACCGCTGGCCTTGAACTCTTGCGCAGCTGTGATGAGCTCCGCTTGCGGTAGGACGATGTCACAGTCGATCGCTAACACCCCCTCCTCGCCGAGAGCAGCCCTCGAGAGCGACATTGCATAGGGCTCAAGAGGGATGTTCGCAATCTGAATTCGGGCGTCACCGCGGCGGCGGTCTTTGTACCAATCAGCAATATGCCCGTTTCCCGGTCTTGGGATGATAGTGATGGTGAGTCCCGCTTCTAAAAGCGCATCTACCTGCCAGTCGAGAATGGTGCTTGTGCCTGTCAATGGTCGAAGACACTTAGGTGGGCTCTGGCCGGTTCCTCCGAGTCGGCTCCCAAGCCCGGAAGCCATGATGATCGCTTTCAACGCCAAACCTGAGACGCATATTGCGCTACGGCGGAATTGAGCAACGAAATTCCCTGTAGCAGTTGGGCTGCGCCTACCCATCCGAGATACGTCATTGTGGGAGCAAGTGCTAATAGATGCAAGGCCTCGATCATCTCAGCCCTAGGAAAGAGATTCTCGTCAGCCTCTACAAATTCGACGAGGGGCGGCAACACTGCCTCCTTAAGGATTCGACGGCGGTATTCAGCGCGCAAGGTCGCCCGTGGGCCCTGCTGTGACCACTCGATATCGGCAACTTCCACTAACCCATCGCGCCGCCGAAACTGGAACGGCTTGAGAGCTTTGTGCATCAACGGATCACAACCGTCGAGCGACAGCAACACTTTTGCGATGTCATAAGCGATATCACCGCCCTCCAAGAATCCCCCGTTGTCGAGCAACCAAACGCCGTCCGAAAACATGATGTTGCCAAAATGTGGGTCGCCGTGAATGATACCGAGGCTAGAAATCGGTGGAATAAGAAAGGGATCATCGAGCACCTGCAGGAGCTCGTCAACTCCTCGATTTTCTACCCCAGCGATCTGGACTGTCGGCAAATACCGAAACATTGACAACAATTCCTCGGGATCAAGCTGGTCAGCCGACGTCCAGCCTAGGTCAGGCAGGGTCTCGGAGCCTCCGTACTTGGGCAGCGAGAGCCGCGCTTCGAGGCGCTTATGCTGGGCCTTTACGACGTGAGCCTCAGGCTCGATATCCACTGGCCATGCGCTCCAAAGTTCCCGAAGTGCCAACATAAGCCGTTGAACGGGGACGATGCTAATGTCACCATTCTCCTCATCGGCCAATCGGAGCTCTCGGAGCGACTCGCCGTCCAGGTAAGGAAGGTCGTAATATGGCGTGCCGTCTGCGGTGGATCCGTGTTCCAAGACGGAACAGATCGACGCAACTTTGGAGTTCGCCTTGAGAGCGAACTCAATCTCATTCCCGAAACCCTCGATAGAGCTGAGACCATACTTGCGCACGAATCTACCGGCTTTTAGGTCTATTCGCCGCTCAACTAAGGAATGATTAGTACGTCTGATCTCTGAACCGAAGCGCCATTCCCAAGCGATGGAACGCAGCGGTTCCTCGTACTTCTGGGATAGCCGTTGCAGAGCCGCCCTCGACTCAGAACTTGCCCCGATACGTCCCCAGAAAGCGGTCTGCGCAAGCGCTGGGTCTATATGCGGAGCCAGCAGTTCATATGCCGGTGCAAGCTCGTCCATGAGTTCCGGTCCGGCATCCTCGCATAGGAAGAGCATCACCTCGAGGGGCGTGTTGCCTCCTCCAGCGCCCACGCCGCCAAGCGACACATCTACTAGATCAACCCCACTCTCGACGGCAGCTAGGGAATTCCCGACGGCCAGACCGAGATTATTATGTCCGTGAAAGCCAAGAAGTACTGAAGGAACAGCATCACGAATCGTTGAGATTGCTACGCTGACAGCATCCGGCGTCATCGTGCCACTCGTATCGACTATATATATGCATTCGGCTCCGACATCCTCAGCTAGCTTTGCAGCTCTCAACAGGTCTTCGACCCTATACAGACCCGAATGCTTAAGGTTCACGGAAAATCGAGTTCCCGAGTCTCGGAGCCCATCGAATATCCAAGTGTGATCCTCAAAGTCAGGGCTAGCAACTGTAACTCGTATCATCGCAGGGCTTGCAACGAACAAGGAAGTACCCGGCTGCCGGAGCCTGCCATTGTTCCCGTCCGCCATAACGCATAAATCTACGTCAGGGATGCGAGCATTGATATTCTCGATCACAGACCTATCGGCATGAAAGTTAGGGTTGTCGATTATGTCAGCGTCTAACGCCCCTGGTCCGTGAACAAAACCCACTTCCGCGTTCCGGACGCCAAGGTTGCGTAGGATCTCAACATAGCCGATCGTCTGCTTCATTGAATACGGAAAGTGCAGACCGAGAGCCCCATCCCGTAGCGTCACATCGAGAAGTCCGGCGATTTTCATAATGCGGGCGGTCCTACGGGGAGAGGGGACTTCGTGCTGCCCCTCGTCGTCAGTGTTCGATCCGGCGGGACTTCAATGTGGATAATAGATGCCCTGTCATCGACCAATTTGGACAGGTGGATCGATCCAGCGGCTGCCGTATTGTGGTAATGGAATCCGAACGCACCGGCCAGTTCACGCAACGGAAGCGCCCCAGACGACGTCGCCGACGGTCGCAAACCCTTGGCAGATTGCGATTGACGCACCATTCCGAGTCCAAGGTTATCAACGACCATGATTTTGACCGGGAGATTGAGATCTTTGATCGTGGCGAGATCACCCATTCCCATACGCAGTGCTCCATCGCCCAAAACAGCAGCCACCGGGCGACCGATCGCGAGTGCAGCACCGATAGCGGCTGGCAGGCCGAATCCCATCGTGCCTTGCAGATCGCTGAAGATAACGCGTCGTTGCGAGGTGAGGATCAGCGCGTCGGCAGCCCAGAAGAAATTCTGGCCAGAATCGAGTGTCACCGGTGTTGCCGAAGGAAGTTCCGCAAACATAGAAGCAAGCATCGGTAAAGCAGGAATCCTAGTAGAAACGCCGGGGCCAGCCGGGCCGTCGAGTTTGGTGCTCGAGAGAACATCAATAAGTTGCGACCTGTTGATGTCCCGTTGCTCGGCTGGCACGAAACTTTGAGTCTGCTGCGACGGAGAAAACGAGTAGACTTTGCGACCAGCGACGAAGGTCTCCAATTGTCCGACGCCCTCCGCTCGCAGATCTTCGTCGATCACGATGATTGCGTCGCTGGCCATCGCGAGAGCATTAACATCAGGGTGGCCCTGCGTCCCGATGAGCCCTCGTACGCCAGCTGGTATGCCCGAAAGCCCCCGCAACGTTACTGCGCTGTTGATGTGGGGGTTAGCCACCAGGAAGTTTTCAGCCGCGGCCCGGAGCTTTGGATCTAGTCCAACACCACGACCCCAGATAAGAAACGGTAGGCGTTGCCGACGAAGTATCCTCGTTAGATCGTCTGTCCTCGACTCGGAAGCTTTGGGGAACTTGAACGGCCGACCTTCGGACAGGCGACCGCCCACAGCGCCGGCGTCCATTCCCTGCACATCATTCGGAACAACGATGGCACACGATTCGCGACGATCGAGCAGGTGCTCGAACAACAGCGGCAGGCACTCTTCAAGTCGATCTGGAGAGTCTATATCGAAGGTCGGGAATGCTGCGGAGAGTATTCTCTCCAGGGGCAGGTCCTGGTTGACCACCCTGCGGTTACGTTGAGCGAGGTCGTTGTCGCCCGCGATAAGCAGGACAGGAGTGCCGTCGCCGGCCGTCACCATACCGCACATGGCGTTGACGGCCCCTGGGCCGCGCGCGACGATCGCACACCCAAACGCCCGATCCGCTCTATCGGCAGATGCGAACCCGTGGGCAGCGTGTACGGCGCTAGTTTCGTCCGCGGTTGTTACGATGTGCAAACCCGCGGCGCCGAAAGCGTCAACTATGGATAGGCATGATGATCCCGGCATAGTGAAGGCCGTATGGACCTTGTTCATTGCCGCAAGATGCGCGATCACCTCAGCGACAGTCACCAAAGCTTCCTTTCCATCCGATAAGCTCTTTAATGAGTGAATACCTGATAGCAAGAGCTTTTGCCGATTGTCCCACACCATCCGACTCGAATGGAGCAAGTGTGTTGTCGAGATTGCAGCCTTGGATAACCGAGAGTTCCACTTATCCGCTTTCTGACCGCTGGATAAGGGTTCGCGCTGATCACTGTCACCGATCCAACGGCGCTACAGTTTCACCCTACTACGTTCTTGAGAACTCCGACTGGGTGGCCGTATTCGCTGTCACTCAGCAACTTGACGTCATCCTCGTCACCGAATACCACCACGGCGCAGGAGTTATTGGCCTCGGTCTTCCAGGAGGAGGAACGTCAAGCACCAGTGAGTCACCGCTCGCGGCGGCTCACCGTGAACTTCTGGAAGAGACGGGGTACGAACCGGGCACTTTAGAATCGGTTGGTTCAGGTTTCGCCAATTGGGCGAACCAAACCAACCGAGTCCACTACGTTCTCGCCCTCGACTGCGTACTGGTTGCTCCTCAAGACCTGGACGAAAATGAAGAGATCGAGGTCTCGCTAATGCCGCTTGCAGATTTCGACCCGAAGAAGCTCCAGCAGTCGTATCATTTGGCGGCGGCGCTGCTCTCCACACAACGGCTTGCTACGCTCAACGGTACGTGAGACCACCATTGCCCCGTTACGGTCATTGTCAAACAGCAGCCGAGGTCTACCGCCCCAGGGCAAAAGCTACTGCGATGGCGATGCCGGATTGGTGACTTAGAGAGAGCGACCATTGGTCGATCCCGCGAGACTTTGCCAACTCGGCCGCGGCACCACTCAGCGCCAAGGCGGGCGGTCTTCCCGGCGAGGCTTGAACTTCAATTTGAATCGGCCGAACTGTGCCGATACCAACACCAAGGGCCTTCGCCACTGCCTCCTTAGCTGCCCACCTCGTCGCGAGGCGCTCGAATCGGCCATTGGCGTACTGAATTTCGTCTTGTGTCCAGTTGCCTCGCAAAAATCTCGTTCCAGACCCTTCGACGAGGGTAGCGAGATCATCGATGTCGACTAGGTCGACACCAACGTAGGTTCGTGCGAATGACATGTCAGCAGGAACCATCTGCATTCTGCTCTCCAACTTTCAGTGCAGCAGAATCCTCAACAGGCATCCTCTGCAGCTTTCCGTTCGCCGTCAGAGGCAGAGCTTTTCTGACCTCTATTCTCGCGGGCCACTTCGCTCGATCCAACCGTATGCTAAGGCCCTCGTGAATCACGGATTCAGGTAATTCCGACTGGATCCAAAGGACCGGCTGATTAGCGGACGACTTTTGCAGAATTGCGGCTGTAACTTCCGGTATGTCGAGGACAGCCTCTTCGATCTCTGAACCATAGACTCGGACGCCTCGAATCTTCAGTTGATTATCGATGCGACCCAAGACACGTACGGTGCCGTCGTCAGCAACAAGACCCCGGTCTCCAGTCAGCAACATCATCTGCCCATCTTGACCGGTGGCTGTCGGCAGGGGTATACCACCCCAGTAGCCTGACACAACGTTCGGGCCGACCACCGCAAGCTCACCTACGGCACCAGGAGGTAGCTGCATACCAGTACCCTCGACAGCGCCAACCCATGTCCCATCGAGCGGAGAGCCCACAGAAGCAGTCGGCAAGTCACTCGCTTTAAAGAGACCTATCGACGCTCGTTTGCACTCGGTCAACCCGTACATTAACGCGAAAGTAGCCTCGGGAAACAGCTGTGCCAAGTGTCGCTGCAACTGCGGAGACAGAGCTTCTCCCGTGTTCGTGATCAGACGTAAGCTTGGTTGCTCGAAACCCCTCCGACTCGCCTCGACCAGTACACGAAGCATTGATGGAACAGCAGGGAGAATCGTGGCAGCGACTTTGCCAAGCTTGCGTACTGATAGAGGCTTAGTCCGAATCTCATCGAGAATCAGGTGCGCACCCGCGGCTACACAGAGGAAAACCTGATACAAACCGTAATCAAACGAGAGAGGAAGAACGCAGTAGACAATGTCAGTTGGTAGGTACCAAAGGCGCTTGCTGATCGCATCGAGGCTGAAAACAACCTGAGCAGGATCGCAAACAACCCCCTTAGGTAAGCCCGTTGACCCTGAAGTATAGATCAGAAAGGCAGGGGGATCGTCGTCATCTTCCAACACCTCTGAGTCTCTCGTTTTTCGATTCCCGATGGACTTCTTTTTCGCATCTTCCCAACTGATTACAACTCCGTGCCGGGCCGTGACAGCGGGGGTAATGGCGTCGTGCAGGATAATCAGGGTAGGGGCACAATCATCGGCAAATTGTACGAGTTCGCGAGGAGATGCCGAGGTCGACACGGGCACAACAACAACGCCCGCGTGGATCGCACCAAATAGCAGAGCCACAAAGGAACGACACGGAACGGCGCTGACGAGCAGCCGATCCCCGCGTTCTAACCCCGATTCCTCGAACCACCCCGACCACTGTCGAGCTTCCCGGAGCAGGTCGCTGTACGTGGATTGGCCAGTATCGTCGCTCACCGCAATTTTCAGTGGCTCACTACGACCACGGTGCTCGAGTATCGCCCACAACTGTGCCCGCGCCGTTTGGATCATCAGCTGCCGAGTAGCGACTGCACTGCCCGCCGCAACGAGCCGACGGAGTCGAACGTGTCCGCAGTAACAAGTTCGTCGGGGAATTCAATCGAGAGCTCGTCCTCAAGGTCGAACATCAGGCGGACAAGCATAATTGAATCCAGACCCGCATTTGCAAGCGGTGTCTCGTCGTTCAAATCATCGGCTTTGGTTCCGGCTACGTATCGGAGGATTATCTGATCGGCCTCGTGACTGAGGGAGGGATTTGTCATCGGTCCGTTTCCTTTCCGGCGACGCAGTCGCCCACTCTATCGTGCCAGCACCGATGAACCGTTCTCGATGAGAGTTGTATGCCTGCGAGTCCGCCACGAAGGTAATTTCCCAGCGAACCTGTCAGATGAATCGATGCAGCTTCAACGGCTTCCTGGTGAGCTACCGCCATGGACACGCCGGCGCCGGTCATCGATAGGAGACAGACATCATTAACGCCGTCTCCAAATGAAACGACCCGTCGCAGGTTCACATTCCCGTCACGTTGGTGTAAGTATCGCGTGAGCCCCGTTGATTTACACGCCCTGCTCGGTAGCACAATATAATGGTCGGATTCGACCGCCGGATGCACCACAATCTCCTTCTCAGCTCGGAGCATATCAGTAACGCTATTGGGGGCTTCATATACGAACAAGCGCGATGCAGCCTGTGAGGACTTTATCCCAATTCGAATACTCGAACGTGGGTATCCATGCGCGAGTGCATAGCGCGCCGCCACGATGCGATCACTTGCTTGGAACTCATTACCTACGTCGGCGACGAAAGAGACCGACCGGTCACGGTGTAAAGCGGCCATCACGGTAGACGGAACGGGAAACTGAACCCGTACCTCCCCTTCTAAACGATGCCAGAGAACATTGCCGTTCTGCAGCAAAATAACCGGCCCAAAGAGGTCGAGCACCGCGTTGTCAACCCCGAGCGCGAGGAACGAGTGTAGGGATCGCCCTGTGATGAGCACCGGTTCTACCCCAGCCTCAATCATAGATTTCAACGAGTCCACTACATCCTGCTCGATCGCTTGCGAACCTTCGAGCAGGGTTCCATCCAAGTCGAATGCGGCAAAAGCGATGTCCATCAGTATTCTCCAGCGAGCGCTGTAGGGATCTCCACCCCTGTCGTCATACGGCTAGTTCGAAATGTCGTGTGCCTGACCGTATCTGCAGGACAAGCGAACGGTACGGGGGTCGCAGACCATCGAGAGTACAGCGAGCCGAGCAAGGTCGCTAGCTCTAATAACGGGAGGTCTGAGAGACCCCACTCTCGGAGGGCACGCGCCATGAAGACATCGATAGCCACCCAAGTGCCATCAATAAGAAACTCGACCCAGGCATGCGGCGTTGAGTAGGGGTAAGAGACGATGAGCCCCCAAGACTCGCGGCAGGGGATACCCTCACGTCGAGCGGCAGAGCTGAGGAAGTAGGCAAACGACCTGCAGTCAGCAATCCTATGTTTGAGGTAAATCGTGGCGTCATTCGACAGAGCACGCGGAAGAAAATAGTGGTCTATGTCCGAGTACTCTTCAAGTAGGGCCGCGATCATTGGCGTAACAGCTTTCGTGCAAAGCTCAAGACTCACCCAGGATTGGCGGGAGACCCGCCCAGATTGTGTAAGTACCGTCGTGTATCGTCCATCTGACCCGAGCACCTGCAACGGCGTGAGGTCTGGGTCTTCGACAACAGCTTCGACCTCGATGCGGTATTTCATTCGACTTTTTGATAGACCCTCAAGTGTCCGTAGCCAATACCGCATTGCAGCTCGGTGCCCGGAACGCATACGCAAATGCGATGCAAGCGTCACGAGCTCACCCCAGTCATATGTCCGCACGGGATGGTCACCGGAACTTCGAAGGCCGAATGCACGTAAAGTTTCCAGATCCGCGAACGAAAATCCGAACCATCGCTCCGCATCTTTGGTCGTCACTGAGAAATCCCGATACTTCGGGTCGATCAGTGCAAGACGCTCGATGACTACTCTGGCCTTGTCTAACTGGGCGGAGATGAGAGACGTCCCGCCTTCTGGAGTTGTTGGCCGGATCGACACTTACTGGACCACGCTTTCGAGAATTCTCAATGCGGAAGCCTCCTCGTCGAGCATCGGATTAAATCGCAAAGCGATGGAGAGGCCACCTATCGTTTCGTTGAGGGTGATCCTGAATCGATGGGGGTCTCTGTAGTTCAGATGAACGGGGAAACGGTTCACCTTCGGTTCCGACGCCCAGGCAGCGAGATTTGGATCCGTCGCTCCGTGTCGCACAAAGTTGAAGTTGATGGGTTGCGTTGAGGTGTGCCGGATGGCTTCAATCGGGAGACTCATCGTCGTAGTTTTGCCCGCGGCACGTGGCCTATTCGCAAGCGCGCTCAAGAGTGCAGCCGTTGCCGCCTCCGCCGAGCCGACGTCAGCATGCCTCAACACCACTGGTACATTATGTGCAAAGTTCCCAACCAGCTGATTCTCTGGAGCTGAACGCTCATCAATGACGAAATCGATCACCACCGAAGTCTGCTCCGTTTCGCGCAACACCTGTGAACCGAAACGATGGAACAAAAGCTGAGGAACGCTCACCCCGCTGGCACGGGCAATCCGTCCAAGAGAATCAAGAGAGTCACCTGTGACATTCGCACGCAAGATCTTCAGGATAGCCGGTTTTGGAACCGGGCTATTGCTTGCGAGAAGACGTTCTTGGCTTTCCCAATAGCGCATAGCCGAAACGCGATCTTTCCTCACCGAGCGACGAGACACCGCGTCCTTGTAGGAAGGTCGGTCCACGCCGTCTTTGTTAGTCCCGAAGAGCTGCGACTCGAGGATGGCAATTGAGCGAGCATCGACGGCAATGTGCTGATACCCGAGAAGGATAATATGCCGGTCCGGCGCCAACCTTAGAAGTCGCGCACGGTATACGCCGTCAGACCATAGATCCCAATCAATGGCATCACGGTAGACACGCCACCTCAAGTAGTCGTGCACGACGGACTCATCAGTTGTATCGCTCACGTCCAACATCTCGACGTTGGCTTGTGTCGCCGACACACGCTGACGAATCGGCTCATGATTGGAGAAAGAGCACCTCAAAGCCTCGTTTTCAGCATGCAGTCCACGAAGCGAAACCACCACTGCTTCCACATCGATTTCGCCCGACAGCTCATAAGCACGTGCTATGAAGCCGCTGGCGTGATCGCCCTGGAGGTGCCTTTGGAATGGTTCCACTTGGCTGGGCAACATCGGCAACCACTCGCTCATATAATTACCTTCAGGTTTGTGCCGAGGTGCTCGGACCCATGCTGGACGTTCACTCGGGAGGGCAGGCTGAATTCGGGAAGGTTTGCCGCCAAATGCGACTGGACCGCCAAAGAATCGATCCAGGAACTATCAGTGACAACTCGGAGGTGAACTCGATCGCCCGCTGCCCCGGATCGGACGACTGCTTCGCAGTCAATGACACCAGCCAGCTGTCGGCAAAGAGCTTCGATCTCGTCCAAGGAAACCCTGAACCCATTAACCGATTTCAGACGGCCCAGGCGACCGGTCACCCTGATAAGGCCCTCGCAGTCTCGTCGGCCTAGGTCTCCGGTGGCGATTACGAAACCTGCGTTCTCGATTGGTGGGTTCTGCTCCCATTTGGGGCTGTGTGTAAGTACGCTCGAATTGCGAGCGAGAAGCACGATCTCGTCTGGATGCTCCCCGCTGTCGTACCCGAACTCGTGCCGGAGGCCTACTCTCACACCTGCGGCACCATCTCCGATAGGGACCGAAGTAAACTCGTCTGTGCCCGGCTTGGAGTTGGTCCGCTCTGAATCGAATTCGTGAAGACACGCGATCTGCGAGACTTCGGTAAGTCCGTACGCGTTGAACACCCTGCTGGAACGCTCCTTCAACCGCTGAGCCAAGCGCACATCAAGCATGCCCCCGCCGACGATAACGCGTAGAAGCGCTAAGTCGTTGGACGAAGCTGAATCAACCCTTCCAAACTTGGCAAGCGCCGGCGTCGTGTGCCAAGTTGTTATCCGATTGCGGATGAGAAATGTCGCCAAATGACCTGGTACTTTATGAACTTCCCGATCTGGCACTACAAGGGTGCCGCCAGTGATGATTGGGGCAAGCAAGTCACGCAACACCGGATCATGACCCAGGCCCGATAACAGCCCATACCGATCTTCGACACCGACCCCGAACTCATGGACGTACCATTCCATCTTAGATTTCAAGTCGCTAATGGTGGACGCGACCCCGACGGGGGTGCCCGTGGTGCCAGTAGTGAATAGGATGTGACTATATGCAGGGCTCGCAGTTCTACGCACGGGCCCTAAAGGAAGGAGGCTTGGGGCTGTTGACCCAACCTCTAGACGCCACGAGGCTCCCGTCGCGCGCTCCGCAATCGAACGCCTCGCTTCAGGTAAGCGCGGATCGAGGAGGACTGGAATTGCGCCCATACTCCACGCTCCGAGCAAACCGATAACCCAGCCCGGGGTCCTGCTGCCGGGGACCGCGACACGGTCCCCGGCCTGCAGGCCGCAACGGAGCAACCAATCATGACTCCCACACACATCTTCAAACAACTGCGAGTAGGTAAGAGCCGAACCAGCATGCTCCAATGCAATCGCATTTGGATTCGCTGTCGCAACGGTCCGGAGATGTGATATTGCGAAATGCTCCAAATCGTATCCAAACGTTGAAGAGGCCGAGAGCGAAGACCGCCACCAGCCGCACTGATCAGATACACATGGGTCCGCCCACGATGTCGTCCAATTCATTCAGATCGAGCTCGCGGATGTCGATTTTTTCGAAGCTGGTCATGCTACACCTCCTCCCGATAGATCACTCATCTGACTTGTAAGGTCGAGAACAGTGCCCGAAATACCGAAGCTTAGTTCCGGCATTCGGACGCATTCTCTAGGTCGATAATGCCACGAAGGGACGTTGGTGGGAAGGACGCGAGGCAGTTAGTCCTTCTTCGACGATCAAACAACAACTTGAACCCTCGCTCCTAGAAGGCCCTCTCTGCAGCAATGGCAGAGGGCCCTAAGCCCGGGACATATCGCTATCGAATCTGTGGTACGTCCCCAATTCTTGCTTGCCAGGGAATATAATTAGCTATATATTTGTCTATGTTAGACGTTTTTGGGGAGCTAATATGAATCACACCGCACTTCGCATCGACGCCGACGGAACCCACCGACTGGTGACCATTGGCAGCGACGACTGCATCCCTCGTGAGCTCGGCTGCAACTGCGTCGACTACGTGGTCTTCACTCTCACGGCCGCCGCCGAATCCATCGATGTGTGGGTCGACGACGAGGGCGCTTTCAACCAGGAAGCCAACGTGCTCGGCACCATCGCCCTCAAGGAGGTCTGTGGAACCAGCGCCACCGAGTACTTCGCCTACCAGCACGTGCTGTACGGTCCGCTCCTGATCACCGGCAGCGGGGAAGAGCTCTCATCCATCTCCGAGGCAGCTGCGCGCGCCATCGCCAGCAAGCTCGAAACTTACCTCAACGCCAACCTTTGACCGGGAAGGAGGAGCAATGTGCAGCACTCACAGCATCGTTGCCCTTCCCCTCCACTGCCATGACTCCATCAAAGAATCTCTCCAACCATGTCAGACCCCGGCGCTCTCCTCCGCTTACATGCGTAGGAGAGGAGAACATATGTGCGACACCAATCGCCGCTGCCCGGGGTGCAACAGCCCCTCTGCCCTAAACCGACACAACTGGCGTCGACGCCAGAACCGCGGGATACAGAAGGCACTGCGGAACTGGGCCAACGATGAAGAGAACGTCAAGGATCCCGCGGTCCGCGATTTCGTTCAGAAGCTTCCCCCAGGCAGAGCTAAACAATGGGCCCAGGACGCCGGCGCTCCCACCTGGATCGCCCAACCAGCACACACCAACCCTCAGAAACCCGATACCCCACCTCAGGGTCCTCGCTGGACGCCGTACAGCCACAACTACCCTCAGACACGAGCGGCGATCGCTACGGCGCTGTCGATACAGGGCAAGTCAGGGAAAGGACCTGAGGAGCGGCGACTGCTGACAGCGAAAATCGTCGATTCCACAGACCACAGCCAAGGAGTCAACGAAACCATCCGGGTCGAATTCGCAGACGGAGGCGAAGGATTCTTCAAACCTCTCGCCGGACAGGAAATCGACAACGAGATTTCACTCGGCCACGAGTACTCCATGCAGGCACAACACGAAGTCGCCACGTGGAAAGTGGCACAGCAACTGGGGACCAGGTACACCGACATGGTTCCGCCCACGGTGCTCAGGGAAGTCAACGGCGAATTGGGGACTCTGTCGAAAAAGTACCCTGGGGAAGACTTCAGCCCATTCACCGATCGCAACCAACTTGACCCTCATCAGGTTCACGACGCAGCTGTATTCGACGCAATCACCGGCCAGCGGGACAGGCACCCCGGTAACACACTCGTCTACCGGCGAACCCCCGAGCACCTCGGAATCACGCTCATCGATCACGGCTACGGCTTCACCAGGATCGGCGAATATGCCCACAACTTTTCAGTCTGGAGGATCTACCAGCAAAGCGAGAAGTTCACCAACGACAGCTCGCTCACTGAAGCTCACATCGAGGACCTCAAACGCCTCCGAGCCACCAACCTCGACTTCCTCCGCGGAATCGTCCACCCAGACCGAATACTCGACCGGCTCACACACATCGACTGCATGATCGAGCTGAAGAAGCTTCCCCCCATTCCCACCAACGGTAGATTCTGAACAGAACAGGAGAACCAGCCATGAACAAGATCGTCACCATCGAACGCAAGCTGCAGTCCACCGGAGAGTGGGAAACCATGGGCGCCTTCTCCTTCGCCGAGGACGGAACCATCGGCGAAATCCAAGGAGATCCCGAGTGGCTCATGGATCTCAAATTCGTTGACCGGGAGGCCGGCGGGCCCGTCACCCATGACTCTCACCCCGAGGCCTGGCTCCGTCAGCTGTCTCGTGAATACAACGGCCCGACACGGCGCCTCACGGTCGAGCCGAACCCTGAGGAAGTGTGATGGACACCGAACATGTCACTGAGCACCCTCTCACCTCTGCCAAACGAGTAGTCGACTTTGCTCAGCACGTGAAGCAACGCTTGGCAGCTCGATACGTTCAAGAGCGTGCGGCCGAGAGAGGGACCCAGAGACAACTCGCGGCAGAGCTCGGCACCAGCAAGTCGACGATCAATAGACTCGTCCACTCCGAGATCACCTATCGGCCTCAGAGCCAGGCCGAAGCAGGTGTCTGCGACGCAATCGAAGCTGCGGTCTGGGGAACTCCTCAGGCGATGAGAGAGAACTACATCGCGATTAGCGGCTCGATCATGTCCTGTCCCCGCTGTGGAGACCATAGTGAGGCCACCGGTCGGTTCTGCTCACAGTGCAGGTTTCCTTTCGACAGCACCTATCGCCCGCCTGCGGTAGCAACTCAGAAATGACATGATGGCTGCACCAAGGAGCCTCATGAACCGGTAGGGACCGCACCATGTCTGTCGAGATTCTCCAACCACACATCCTCTTTGACGGTGTCACCGGCATCGCCCACTACGAGACGATGCGATCGACACGTGTGGGATCTTTCGAAGACCGTGCCGAGGAGATCATTCGCGAGCTCCTCGATGCCAACTACTCAGCGTGGTGCGATGCAACTGGAACAATGGGAGGACTCCCCGATCTCTGGATCTGGGAGTCCGACCCATTTCTTCGCCAGACACCCATCCACTCTGAGGCCGCACTGCGCATGCACACAGCGTTGCAGATGACCATCGCCAACTGCTCGCCGGCGTACGACTGGAAGACACGGCCGGTGCACGAACCTGCCGAAGCAGCTCTCCCCTGGCTCGCCGGCCTCATCGACAACTAATCTATGTTTCACCGGCTCATGACACACTAGTCTGAACCGGCCGAGTTCACGTCCGGTATGCAGAATCTCTGCCGACCACGCGACATGGAGTTGCCGAATTGACCCACCGGATCCTCAGCACGCTCGAGGCCTGTGATCTCCTGCGGATCTCTCGATCGACTTTTCTCCGGCTCCAAGCAGTGTGGACTCGCCACTCCCCTGTCCCCTTCCCCGATCCCATGCGCGTCACCTCCCACCAGTTCTACTGGGACGAGGACGACCTCGTGAAGTGGAGGAGGGCCCACCGCAAGTGGCGCTATGCCGGGATCTTCTCCGGAGCAGGCTCCGACCTGATGACCGGCGGGCAAATCACCGAAGCTCTCAGCATCCCCACGGAGCGCCTGCGCACACACCGGCAACGAGACCAGTTCCCAGACCCTGTTGACCAGGTCGGGCGCAGCCCTTTGTGGACTCGCCAGAGCATCAGAGAGTGGATCCTCAATGCTGAGGTCGTTTCCCGGACGGATCTGCTGCCGAAGAGAACTGACTGGCAATGAACCAGTGCAGGCCCCCGTCGAACTGACCGTCGATGATCTCGGCGATCTCTGACGACGTGGACGGAATCTCAATGCCTTGATCCGTCAACCACTGCGCAGCTCGCTCAAGACTCATCCCCTCGAGGTAGCGATCGTAGCGCTCACACGCCATCACGGGTCCGGTTCCGGATGTACATGAGAATCTTGTCGAGCCGGTGCCCAGACCATCGGTCATCGTCTGTGACGACAACCGGCAATTCTCCAAACCCCATCGCTTTCAACGCTGGCACGGCACCTGGTGTCTCCTTGACATTGATCTCGGTGATGGCCACTCCGCGCCGCTCGAACTCGCCTTTAGTTCGAGTGCACTTGTTGCATTCATCGCTGGTGTACACGGTCGGATGACTTGTCATGGTATGTCCCCCTTGTTTGATTGCTGATTCAGATCTGGTGGGCGGCCCGCTCACAAGGCATCGGTGATACGCATCAGCCGGCGGCGGCGGCGCAGCCTCACCACCGCATTGAGAATGAACAACCCGACGACGAGGAGAACTACTGCCCCTCCGATGATGATTCGTGCCCAGTCAAGGCCGATGTCATCTCCGAACAAGGGCACAACGACGCCCTCTGCCGCGAGAATGTGGAAGTCGACGAGTGCCTGACGAAACGCCGGCACGGCGACGCCAAGCACGATGGACCCGATGCCACCGCAGGCGAGCAACAGAATGGTGATGATCTGCTCTTCTTCTTTGCTCCAGTTCATGATTGGTCCTTTCCTGTGTTGACAGAGACTTCGATCCCGACCTCCGGCCCAAACCGCGGGAGGGATTGCAGGTAGTACGCCAATGGGTGTTGGGCTATCTCGGCAGCGCAAGCCTCGGAGATCTCAATCGATATCGTGTCGTCGACGTCGACCTGGCCTTCGTGCCTGAGCTCCATGAGCAGCCAGGCATCGATGACCCGCTCCAACTCAGCGCTGATGGTATGTCCCCCTGTGTTCATCAGACGGTCCTCACTGTTCGTCCAGGAGGCCAGTAGCCTCAGTTTCGGAGTTGTCTGGTTTCCTCACAGGCAGCACTTCGCTCGCGTCGATTGCGAGCATCTCTGATTCGTCATCGTCGGTGCGGTAGTCAATACACCACAGATCCTCTTCTCCTGGATCTTCGATCGAGCCCTCGACAGCGACCCACTGTCCGTCCACCCTGACGAGATCTCCAGCTTCAACTTCACAAGCCTGGAGGTCCTCTGTTGGCATATAACCGTCCTCGGACTCCGCGGCTCGCTTGTCCTCGATCACAGCGTTGACGACCGTCTTGGTCGACACCGCGCGAGGCTTCATCGCTTCTTCCACGGAGATCTCGACGAGCTCTGCAGCCAGAACCTCCCGCCATTCGCTGTAGTCATCTCCATCGAATGGCTCTTCGACGATGTCGATCCTCAATGGCGGGTGCACAGCCTCCGCCGGTCGCAGACTCTCCAGGATTGCCATGTCGGCATCGTTTCCCGATTTCTTAGCTCTCCGAGGGTCCGGGGTCCAATACACTTGGACCTCCCCCGGTGCACCGTCGACGGTCACCGCGGTGGCTCGACCCTTGACTCCCTTCGGCAGCGCGATCCCAGTCGATGGAGAGTTCCACATCATCTGCGCACCCTGTGGCGAGAGGCTGCCCAATGCCGCTCTGGCCGGGAAATTGTCACGCATCTCCCCGCCCAAAAAATCCGCGTCGGGACGCTGGGTGCCCATAAGCAGATGAATGCGCGCGGTACGTCCCTTACGGGCAAGGCTGCCGATCCACTCAAACACGGGGCATTTGGTCGGCATCCCCTTTTCCTTGACTGACTGGTACCAGCCGGTCACCATGGCGACGAAGTCACGGTACTCGTCGAGGCACACGATGAGAGGTTCGAAGTCGTCCTCGTCTGCTTCGCCGGCTTCGATGAGGGAGTAGCGATACTCCATCAGTTCCCACGCCTTATAGATCATCGCGACCTGCTCCGAAACTTGCGTGGCCACGATCTGAATATTGGGCCAGCCGCGCAGACCCAGGAACTCGACTCTCTTGGGGTCGGAGACCCAGATCTTCCAACCGCGCGCTGCCGCTTCGATGAGGATCCCGATGATGAGCACGGTCTTGCCTGTGCCCGTTCGGCCGACCACGATCATGTGCGGTCCGGCTGCTTTGAGATCCCACGCCACGATGCGGCCGTCTTCGTCTTCGGCGTAGGGCAGGATCGTATCTTCAACCTGGCCAAATGTGTCTGGGCGAGGGTGCGGGATCGACAGCGGCATTGTCGGGCGGAGTTCGAACTGGACGGTGTCATCGGTGAGGTTCCAATCCGGGCGCCACCGTCCCGGCAGGAGAGCGTTCACTGTCATTTCGATATCACGACGGACTGAAGCCTTTGCCCACTTTCGATCGGTGTCATATTCGACAGAGAGCTGTGTCGGTAACGGCTCGTCATCCTCGTTGAGGGCCACCGATACTGCTGCCGAATCTCCGAAGACCTGTTTGGCCAATGCGGTGGTTTTGGTTTTGAAGACCGGATCCGGTTCGGGTTCCTCGACCGGGGCCGCGAAGCCGAGAGCGAGCACGCATGCTCGAGAGTCATACCGGGTGATGTCGTAGTCCATTCCGGAACGTTGAGACACCTTGTCTGCCACCGCCATACGCCAGTCGATGCTCTCTTCATCCATGCGAGCTTCGAACCGAATCCGAATGTCGGCGGGCGCCCCGATGAATCGATCGAGCGGTCGTTTGAAGTCTCCGGGCACCCAAGAGCGGAATTGGTAGTCCCGTCGTGATGGCCTCTTGGTGTCGGAGATCAGCACGGCCAGTGATTCGATGATGCGATCTGCGAGCTCGTCTCTGCGTTGCTTGCGCCACCCGAAGATCGACACGAGTCCGGCAGCCACAAACCCCAGAATCAGGATGGCTACCAAACTCCAGAGCGGCCATCCTCGGATCATGGCGGCGATCGCGCAAGCGACTGCCGCTCCCCCGGCGAGGACCATGCCCCATGGCCACATCACCGTTCGCGGCGTCAGACCGACCGAAGATCCTTCGCTGAATCCGAGGTCCTCCAATCCGCTTCTCTTCCACGGCTCGAATGGGTTCTGTTTCATGCCATCTCCTCGAGTTGCTCTTTACCGATATAGGCCACTTCGAGGAACCGGATCTGACATCTCCCAACAACAATTCTTGGTATGTCCCGCCGTGCGTGGTGACGTCTGGTGAACTCTTGCGATGTCAGCAGAAACTACATTTGCAGTTTCTCTGTCTTGACACATCTGCTAGACTCGCTTGTGACTCGGTCAGACGGAGCTTGCTCCGGAGGGCAAGAGGCCACAAGCGGCCCACCAGATATGTAAGAATTCCCCGCCCTTCATCCCCAGATATAACCGGACTCCACCCTGTCGAAGCATGACGATTTGAAGCACTTTCGCACGAGTCCACAGAGAGGGCCGGCACCCCCGATGACTGGGTGCCGGCCCTCTCTGTGCGTCTGCCAGATGGACTGCTACACGGGTTCGATCTCCTCGGCCAACCACCGCTCATTGTGGTGCCGCAATCGCACCTTCATCGTGAAGGTGTCATAGGTGATGGTCACCCACACGGCGTCTGCAGTGGAGGCCTGTTCGTCGAGCTCCACGCTCTGGTATGTCCCCTGTGGAACGTTGCGGATGTCGACCGACTCATACGATTCAGCAAGACGATCGGTCATCATCTCGCTCATCGTGTCTGTCCACTCTTCTTGTCCCCCGCTCGTGTCGACGAACGCGATCGCTAGCTGTTCGGCTGCCGGCTTCCAGGTCTTGAACCATGGCTCGTCGACGGGAAGGGCGCCCGGGCCCGATTCCGGTTCTCCGCTCTCACCTTGCTCCTCTGTCAGTCGGTCAATCTCATCCGGATCCGGTTCGGACTCCTCGGATGGAGTCGCTGTCGCAGAAGGGGTCTCTTCTGCCTCCTGAGCGGCTCGAGTCTCGTCGCGATTGCGGATTCCGTTGAAGATGAGTACCCCGACGAGCACGACGAAGACTCCCAATGCTGTCCACTGTTTCCAGGACCATGGTTTCACTGTCATCACTTCCTATCGCGGGCCATGAGTGTTTGGTTGCTCATTTCGGGTAGCCCCAGTACTCCCAGTGCCAGGGCTCAGGCAGTGACCCGCCGGGCTCTGCCCAGTCCGGATGCTTCCACCCAAATTTCATCGCATTGTCCTTCATCCACTCATGTTCCTTGGTCCCGAAATTGTTGATGCCAGTCCCGAGGTCAAGAGCCATTGCCCAGCCGTGATTTGACGTTCCTGGCGTGGCGGCCAGATTGCCCTTGTTCTTCTTCGTTTCGACCTGCTCGGCATAGGTTCTGTAGGAGTCGGTGACGCCGATGTTGTATCCGAACTTCGCTTTGAACTTCGCGTTGAGTTTGTTGAAGTCAGCGGCCGCATCGGGTCGCAGGTATTCGCCTTTCGCCCATGGGATCTCATCGAGCTCTTCAAGCGGGATTGTGCCGTTGTCGTAGCCTCCCCATTTGCCGGGTTTGGTCTTCCCGTCTCGGTCGTCCCAGTCGCCGGAACCGCCGCCTCCGCCGCCTCCGCCGTCGTCGCATTCCACCGTGGTGCCTCCGACCAAGGCGCGGGCTACGCTTTCGTGTTTGTCATAGGCGTCGGGGAACGCAGATCGCTGCACTTTCTGGCCAGCGGTGCCTGGCTTCATCTCTTCCCAGCCATCGATGTCGGTCAGGCCTGGGATGTGATAGCCCTCGGGGCCGGCGGCTGCGGACTTCTCGGCCTCGCTCAACCCCTCCAGAGTAATGTCGACGCCTTTGAAGAAGATCTTCGCCGCGTAGTCGACGTCGGTGACCTGTTCGAGTGTGCCGTACCAGCCTGGCTTCTGCCGCTGTTGAAAGACCCCCGCGTCGCCATCTCCGTTGGGCTGGTCGATACCCGGGGCAGAGCCCAGCTGAGATTCCTGCATCGCAACCATGATTGCCACGACCGCGGCCTCCTCAGGCATCTTCTCCTCCTCGGCGACCACGATGATAGCCTCGGCGTTTTTGCGCATCGGCGCAGTGACGTCTTTGACCACGTCATCGCCCTCGACCACCGCGGAGCAATCGCCACCGCCCGCATCTTCGCCGGAACCAGCCATCAGCGGCACAAACATGATCAAACCGCCAGTGCCGACGATGACGACGAGGGCGAAGAATATCCCCGCGATGGTCCATAGCAGCTTGCCCATCGTCTACACCGAAGCCATAGACTTGCCCTTGCTCGCGCTCGGGCTCACGGGAGGCGCCGACTTCTTCGCGTTCGCTGCATCTGAAATCATCTTCTGCAGCTCCTTGTCCATCGCATCCATCTGCTGCGGCTTGTTGCCGGGCAGATTGTGGTTGCGAGGGTTGACGACTGAGGGCCCGGCCTTCCGGCTTGAGGATCCGTGCGGCCAGGAGTCTCCCTTGGACTGCTTCAGACGCTGGTTGACGCGATCTGCGGCACCAATCGTCGTGGTGCCGATAGTGACGGCTTTGCCCACTGCTGCAGTCGGTGGGATGAAGGTCATGACCTGGCCGGCAACCTCCGTACCCTTGAGGACACCGCGAGCGACCTTCGCTCCTGTCTTGGTTTTCGGCTTTTCCTCAGCTTTAGCCTGGGCGCTGGGCTGAGGTGTCGATGTAAGCTCGGTCGGCTGCGGAGACGGAATCAGCTGCTTTTCCGCAGCTCCCGCTGTTGGAGTCACAGGGGAGTTGGACGGACTACTGGGCGCAGAAGGAGTCGGTGCGGGAGGAGCGCTGGGCCCTGACGGTCCTCCACTGGGAGCGACCGGAGTTTTGCCGGCAGGTGCCGAGACCGGACGGGGCGCCGTGTTTGGTGCAGACGATCCCGAACCGGATCCCTTGAACTTGGCCATCAGGCTTGCTGCACCTTTGACCGCTTCGACCGCGGCCATGGCCTTGAACGGGCTGGCCTGGACCGGTGTCGGCATCGCCCCTCCACCTGTCATCTGGTTGAGCGCATCGCCGAGGCGATTTCCTTGCTTCTTCAACTTCCTGCGCATCACGAACGCGATGATCAAACCGAAGATGAGCAAGACGTTCACCATGATCTGCCTGATCACGTAGACCTGGGTGGGTATCGTTTCGAGGAAGTCTCTGGTCAGATTGATGTAGACGGCGATGAAGACGAGGAAGAGCACAACGTAGAGGCACTCGAGGCCCGCGTGTGAGATGTTGCGCCATGCGAGGCCGCGGATCCCGCCTGAGATCACGCCGCCGGGAGCTGTGAACATGAATTTGATGGCTTCCCACATCGCCATGATCGCTGACCAGACGAGCAGTGCCAGAAGTCCCCCAAGGAACAGGTTGAGCACACTGTTGCTCAACAGCACTATCACAGCGAGGCCTGCAGAGAGCATCGACGTGTTGTCGGCCCATTCCTTCAGCGGCTTGTGGCAGTCGCCCATCGCTCCACGAGGATCAGCACCGTCCTTGATGCCCATCTTCTCTTTGTCCCCCTGAACTGCTTCGGTGTAGGTCTCCTCGCAGTCGGTCCCGTCGACGATCTGACCGAATGAGAGCACCTGGTGTGGTTGGCGAACGAAGATGTCGATCAGTGGGGCGATGATGGCGTTGTCGACGTTGAGGTCACTGTCTCCGGTGGCTGCTTCCGGGTCGACCAGGACCACGGCTGCCTCAGACCCGTACTTCTGGGCATTCATCAGAGCTCCGTCATCGCCTGTCAGCAACGAGACCGGATTGGAGAGGACTCCAGTGGCCAGACCGGCGACGATCATCGCGATGAAGATCTGGCCCAAGGCTCGGATGGAAGCACCTTTCAACGCCATGACGCCGGCGATCAGTCCGGCGATCACACCGAACAGACCGACCCATCCGATCGAGCCGATGAACTTCTCCAGAGCGTCAGCCACGTCTTGAATTGGTGGTGTGATCCAGTCCAGCCACTCCATGTTGAAGATCGTCTTGGCGAAGTAGAGCAGCAGGCTGATGATGTAGCAGTAGCAGACCCAGAGCAGGTTGGTGATGGTGAAGGCCAGGAACCCTGTCCAGTTCGTCATTCCTCCCTCGTCGATGTCGAGGTCGAGGAACCAGCCCATCTTCACCCCGTGGGAGTCTTCCATGTTGAAGCCGGGGAGGAACGCTGCGGGAGATCGGGAATCGACGAGGCCATCGGCCACGGCTGGGCCGGCCGTCCAGAGGAGTATCTGAAGCAGACCGATGCCGAGGAGGATTCTGCCTTTCCGCGTGGTCCGCAGCCACCTGCTGAATCGTGAGAGCGTGCTGCGGACTTTTCGGAGCTGGCGCAGCTTGTAAGTGATTGCGTTCATGGTCACACCTCCGCGAGCATCTCTTGCTGCTCCCGCAGCGCGGCTTCGCCAGGGGAGGCTTTTGCCGCGATGTGCCGGATTTTTCGGGCTGGTGGGAGCACTTGGATTCGGCCGGGACGGCCTCGGGAATCGCGCATGAATCCTTCACCGCGGCGGTTTTCATCGACTCCGTCTTCACCGTTTTCCAGCACGGTGACTGGCGAGGTGTCCTCTGTCAGCTCTTTGACGAAGTCTTCGAAGGTGTCGTCCGTTTCGTTGAAGCCCAACCACTTGAGGGATTTCCTCGCCAGATTGTCGTCGCGGTGGCGCATCACGATCCGGGTGGGAATCAGCCCACGCAGGGTGTCGGATCCAAAGTCGGCCTCGGGATCATGCGAACCGAGAAGAACGCTCGCGAGGGCCTTGCGTCCCTCACGGATGAACGTCATAATCTCGGCCTCGCCCTCAGGCGACCCTGTCACGTGATGTGTTTCGTCGACTCCAAAGATGGCCAGCTTGCTGCGATCGGCGAAGCAGTACCGTCGCCCCAGCGCAGCCAACAGGGCGTAGACCGCACGGCCGAAGATCTTGTCCAACCGCATCTGAGTGAACAAGTGCTCGCTCTGCAGCTCGTCCTTTGTCGGTAAGTTCACGCCGCGGGTGGCCGCGACGACGGCACGCGCTCTGATGTCCAATGGCGGGAGCGAGTCATCAAACATCGCCCGGGCGAACTTCTTCTGAGCGAAGTTGCGCAGTTTCTTGCCGATGGCCTTCGCGTTCTCGACTTCGCACGCATCGCTGAGCATGTGCTCAAGAAGCGTCGTCGTCGAGTCGATCCCGAACTCGGTGAGGTATTCCGGGTCGAGGAGTTCGGACAGGGCCGTGCCGTCCGTCGATCGCAGGTCCAGGCTTAGCAGGGGCGCGAGGAAGGACTGGAGTGCCTCTCCCCCTTCTTCTTGGCCCAGGATCCGCAGCGGATCGATCGATCGTTCCGGTTCCTTGAAGTCGACGATTTCGGACCCAACTACCGATTTGAGATAGATCGCCCATTCCGCCGAGTCTGAGTGGTCGATCATGAAGGCCGAGCCACCGCGGTCGACGACGCCTCCCACGATCTTCTTCATGCAGAATGATTTGCCGGCGCCGAGCTCGCCGGCGATACCGATCGAGGCTGACACTTCGAGAGTGGTCGAGGCACCCTCCAGGTCGAGGATGACGATGTTGTTGCGCCCGCCGCTGCGGTTGAGAGCGAAGCACATCCCGATATCGTCTCCGAGTGCGTTCATGGCCATCGGGACGCTGCTGGCGGCGTTTCGAGAGGTCGTCAGCTGTGCGTAGTCACGGACGAGCCGGGATCTAACGGAGCCTGGCTGCATCGCGTCCCACAGCTCTTCTTGGCCGCCGATGGGCATATGCAGCTTGTACTCGAAGACGTTCTTGAACCATTGTGACAATGCCTTGGCGTTGGCCTTACTGCTGGCGACATCGGCGCCAGATACAGCGAAGATTGAGGTCACCTCGACCTCGACTTCGTTTTCAGTCGAGTCGAGCTCAGCCACATATGCTCGTTGCTCGGCCATCGAGCGATCGAGGTCGGTCCGGCCGAGGGCTGCCTGGTCGCCTTCCCGCTGGTCGACCTGCTCGTAGACCTTCTTCGATGCCGAACGATTCTTCCGTGCTGCGTTCTCCTTGCTTGAAATCTTCCACCGGTCGACGAAATCGACCTCTAGGCCTGTTTCATCCAGCCTGTTCAGATACTCAGAACCAGGAAATTCGACGCCTCCAGCGGGAACCCCTGACAGGGCCAGCAACGTCTGATAGGAAGACTCGTCTGAGCCGGGCTGGGTTACTTTAAGTACAGGCCGGGTTTTCGCGATGTGCACCGTCCGAGCGGTCTCGTCTGACTGAGCTCCTTCATCGATTACAGGAGTCGGAATCACCGATCCCTGTTGCGCGTGGAGGATGGTCTCCTCGTCCGTTCTCTCGTTGATCCCCATCCGCGATCCGGGTACCGCGAAGTCGATCGACAGACCCCGGGACTGAGAGTGGTGGGCGATCCAGACGTAGTCCGAGACCGTGGCACGGCGGGGATGGAATGCCTTCGGGAGGAAGTCCTCGATTTCCCGCATCTGTCCCATACGGAATGCGATGTCCTCCTGCGGCGGCAGGCCAGAACCGAGATCTGCGGCTCGCGTGGCTTGCCTCACTCCCGCCTTGAGCGGTTCGGTGATCATCTTCAACCCGGGGTTGGACAGGGGCACGGCCATCCAGAAGGCTCGTGAGCCCATTGGGACGTCCTCGAGCACATCCCAGGTGGCCTCGACCTCCGCTGCCCATTCCGGAGCTTCGTTCAGATCGATGCCTTCAATCATCCGGCGCACAACCCCCGCGGGCCCTTCTGCTGTAGTCAGTCCGAGGAGCAGAACTTCACCGCGTAGCTGCTGCATCATGACTTTGTGCAGGTCCCTGACGGTCTTTCGGTCGCGTTTGCTCCTCAGGCCGTAGGCAACGCCTCGCATGCGCCACATGGCCCAGACAGAGCCGTTGTGAGTCCAGAGCAGATTGCCTTGGAGATGGGCGTAGGTGTCGTAGAGGGTTGAGGTGCCGGTAAACATGTCAGCTCACTTTCTGTGATTGGGCGATTAGCCTCTCGAGACCCGTCCGTGGGAGCTCTGTCACGGACTGCGGTTCAGGTGATACAGGCTCGTCCTGTGTTGTGGGTTCCGGGTCTGGTTCGACTGCTGCGTCTACCTCCGCATGTGCTTCGGTGACGGAATCCTCATCTGCCAGTGCTTCGGCCTCGAGGAAGAGAGGCTGTACGGAGATGGCAACGTTCGCTCGGTGAGGTCGACGTAGTCGAGGCGCTTTCCCGTGGTATGTCCCTGTCCGTGGTGACTGCAGAGCGTTAACGAAGCTCGACACCAAGGCGGTTGGATTGCGTGCGTCGAGAGGGATATGGCCGGCCAGCAGTGCCGCAGACATCGCTATGACTGCTGCAACCACCAGATCGGCAAGGATCGCTCCTGTCGACCACATACCGTGGAAGAGATACAGCCCGGCGCCGGTGACGAGTAGCGCGATGAGCTGGTAGACGGTATAGGGGCCGCCCCAGATCTTCGACCCGTCGGGCATTTTTCCGATGAGCATCGGAATTCGACGAGCTTGGCTGAAGAACTTCGCAACCTCGGGTGTCTGCTGGCGGTCTGTAGTGCTCATCCCACATCAACCACCGTTGGCAGATCCCCAGCAGCATCGATCGTCAGCACCGCTTCCGAAGGGGTGCCCATGACCTGTTCCTCGACCTTGTCCTTGCCGAAGTCGATGTTGGTGCCGCCCCAGTAGATCAGCACGCCCACGATGAACCCTGTCAGGGCGCTGAGCACGGTTCGGCCTCCGAACGCGATGATCACTGCAACGATCGAAGCAATGAGCAGCAGGACCCCGTCGAAGGCTTCTGTGAACTGTGACGTTTGATCATTGATCCAGCCAGTGACTCCACCTTCTGCCACAACGGTTGGTGCCGTGTATGCCAGGTTCGCGATATCGGTGTACATGGTGGTTCATCCCTTTCAATTGGTGGGGGTGGGTTCCGGCGACCCTGTTTGGGTCGACGGGGGTTCTGAGGGTGAGGCGTCAGCCTCATCGGGTGATTCCGTAGCGGGAGGCTGCGTCAGGGCTTTGACTTCCCAGCGGCCGTCTCGGCTGAGGATGCTCATCGAGTACTGCAGCGGGATGCTTTCCCCTGCCGCGGTCTTGCCAACGGCGGTGACCAGGATGTCGTTGGCATCCCCTGCGGTCGGTTCATCGATCTCAACATCAGTGGCTTGCACCTTGGAGACGGTCACCGAGGTGAACGCGGCTGGGTCGACCGGAGCGATGTCACTGCCTGGGGTTGTCAGTCGGGACACGTCTCCGTTGCCGGCCAAGAGTGCGTTGAGGAATTCGCCGCTCATCACTGCGATGGCGCCAGTGGCGTTGAGGTCCTCACCGTAGGCAAGTGCTGTGCCGGGTGCTGGGGATGGGAGGGACACCATCGAAGGTGCCCGTTGCGCAATCGCTTCACCACTGGATTCGACGCGGACGGGAATTTCGAAGTGGCGTGTGGTCCATGTGACTTTGTCGTCTTGGCCCTTGGCCTTCTCGGTGGACTTTGTGTCAACGGCGACGACGACCGACCACAAACCGGAGTCGCTTTTCGTGGCGCTGACGACAGAAGGATGAGCAATCTCCATCGCTTTGGTCTCAAAGCCTCGAGTCGAGGCATCCGCGAAGTACTGCCCTAGTGAGTCGGAGTCTGCGCGGGTGGCGGTCAGCCACTTGGAGACCACCATGACACCGAAGGCACCGGCTCGGTCGTGCTCAGTCAGTGCAGCCGCATCGGTTCCCGCTTCTACCGCCGGAGGAGGCGGGGCTGGCTCGACTTGAAGAACCTGAACGAGGGCGACTGGCCCGCAAGCGATGGCTGCAATGACTGTGTACCCAACTGCTTTGCGGATCCACGCGTTGTGTTGGGTGGAGACCATCACCCGGCCAGCAGGTGATTCCTCTTCATCGCTCTCAGCGGCCTTCTTTGCGAAGAACCGCGGGAACTGGAACGGCTGCTTTCGGGAGCGCCGCGGTCGACGCTGTTCCTCCCCGGCCTCGACACCATCAGCATCATCGACCGTGTCCCCGGTCGTTTTCGTCTTAGTCAGCAGTCCGAGCATGATGTTCCCTCCTCGTTGTGCAGCACAGTGGAGGCGGGCCTGGAAGGAGCCACATCACCTTGAGTCCCGCCTCCACTGGCTGGTCTTGTGCAGGAGACCTCGTCGATCCTGCTGGTCTTGGTCACTGCTGAGACCCCTTCCGCGGCCAGAATGCGATGAGCCGCTTCTCGAGCGCACGGGAGATCCTCTTGCAGAAAGTTCGACAGAGCGTCCTGACACGCGAAGGACCAGGGGCGCTCCACAACCGCCTGAGCGAGTTCCTTGAGCCTCTGCTCTGCGGTCACAGTGAGCGCCATATCCGGGATATTCGCGGATGTCATCAGTCCTCCTCTGGCGGGCCTTTACCGATATAAGCCCTCAGAATTGGCCAGATCTGACACCAGTGGCAGAACTTTCTCCAGAATTTTTTCCTCAGATTTCATCCCCTCTGACCAGGAACGATGCCGTTAATCGAGAGCGGACCGCGTGGTATGTCCCTTGAACACTTCGCGACAATCGAGAATCCAGGCGAGAGCGGCTGAGGAGCGTGGGTGGCACCACATCACGAACAAGGAGCCACCCATGTCACGCACGATCTCCACCACCCCGCACTCTCTGCGCCAACTCACTGAAGAGTGGAATGAACGGCGCTACTCCGACGCAGCTCGACACCGTTTCGACGAATGGACCGCCCAGTACCCGGCACTGCGAGGCTTCGAACTCGCAGAGATCCCCTTCCGGATCTCCACACTCCCCCGCAACGAAGCCGACGCCATCCTCCACAGCCTCATCTCACTCGCCCAGGCGGGGCATTCCCTTGCCGGCCGTTGCATCCTGACCGCCTTCGCTCCGCGCATCATCCGCCTGGTCGACCACCCCTCGGTGAAGGCCCAGTACACCGATCGCAACGACATGTACGCACATGTCATCGCAGCCACTTGGGAGACCATCGGCACTTACAACCTCGCCCTCTCCACCAAGGTCGTCGCGAACTTCGCAATGGGCATGCTCAAGCACGCGGTCCCCTACACCGTCAGCAAGGTCGCCAAACACGAAACCTGCTGCCTCTCCCCCGACGAAATCCACACCTACAGAGCCTTTGAGGACTCCCCGCACACCGATTCGCGCTCCGCTGCCGCACAGGTCGACGTCATCCTCACCTGGGCTGAGGAGAAGGACGTCCTCACCCCAGCGAACATTGAGCTTGTCCGGGCCTACTACCTCACCCACACCGGCCATGAAGCTCGCATCGAACTCGCAGCTCGCCTCGGAATCAGTCGTGATGCCCTGTACCAGCGGGTTCACCGGCTGCTCTCCCGCCTCCAGTCCGCCCTCGCCAACCACATCAAGCAGGGCAACATCTCCTGACACCTGCCTGCATGTGGCCGCCCCCTGCGTACTCTGGCGGTCACTGGCTATGCACCCTGACATCTTGCTTACACTGGCACCCTCCGGCCGCGCCAGGCTATATCTTGTTATATCTTGTTGACTCTGGTGATATAGCCATATATCTGGCTATTCATGGTGGCGTCTGTCGGATTCTGGTTATCCTGCCAGACTTCTGGTATGTCCCCCAGTTTTCTGGCACGGTCTTCATACGTCTGCATGAATAGCCCTTGCTTCGGCTTACACACCATGTTTCTGGTGATGCTTTCAATCGTCGCCAACATGTATTAATATATGTGGTGATATACACCCACATCACCGCATACAGCCTTAGATCCTGGGAGGACACCAATGCTCACCGCGGCACAGACCAACGCACTCAGGCGCGTCGTCACGATCATGAATCAGAAGGGGGGAGTGGGTAAGACCTCCACATCGACGAATACCGCCGGCGCTCTTGCCTCGAACGGATTCAAGGTCTGCCTCATCGATCTCGACTCCCAGTGCAGCACCGGAGCTGACCTCGGCTTCAAATCAGCCGGCCTCAGCGATAACGGCGCAGCACTCTATAAGGCTGTTTCGTTCGGTGAAGAACTTCAGCCACTGAAAAACGTTCGCCCGAACTTGGATGTCATTCCTGCCGGAGCCCACACCGCGGATCTTGCGGATTACTTCCAGTCTCGGAATCGTAACTCGGTAGGCACCCAGCTCGCTGAGACTCTCGCCCCTCTGGCGCCTCGGTACGATGTGGTCCTCATCGACACGCCGCCGAACTCACCGGTCCTCATGGACCAGGCTCTCCTCGCCGCCCGCTGGCTCGTCATCCCAACCCGCACAGATTCCGAGTCCATTGACGGTCTCACGCGACTCGCTGAGCGAATCGGTCGGATCGCTGAGCACAATCCCAACCTCACTGTGCTTGGAGCACTCATCTTCGGCACTTCAGGACGATCGACAGCATCCGGCATTGTCGGCAGCGCGAGGAAGGACCTCGAAGGAGTCCTCGGCGACGTCGCCCCGGTCTTCGACACCTTCATTCGATACGCAGAGTCGCCAGCCCGAGCCAGCCGTGAACGCGGACAGCTCGTTGCCGAACTCGCACAAGCTCTGATCGAAAAGCATGACGCCTCTGACCTCACCAAGAGCGTCATCGGGCTCGCAGACGACTACAAGCGGCTCGCCGAGGAGATCGTGCGGGCCCTGGCCAACGCAGAAGAAGAAGCTGCTCGAGCTGAAGGAGTCCAGGCATGAGCACCGAGGGACTCGGCCGAGATCGGTCACCAGCTACACACCAGACCAACGCCTTCGCCATGCTGAAGAAGACGGCACAAGACGAACAGCCCGCCCCGGCAGCCGCTCCTGCGCCGAAACCCGAATCTGCAGGTGAGGAAACCACACGCGAGAACAAACCGAAGACACCGACGAAGGAGAAAACGAAGAGAGCAACAGAAAGCCGACCTCGCAAGGCCGAAAACACCGGGGGAGTGGAACCGCCCGAGCCCACGCCCACTCATGACGAGACCGAGGTGCCGCAGTCGGATAGCAAAGAGCGCGTCACCGAGCTGGTGACTCTCTACATGCCGCTCGATCTGCGTGCCGAGTTCAAACGCCGCGCCAAGGCCGAAGGTGCCACCCACCCGGGTCTGGCCTTCACCGCGGTCGAAGTCGCCTACCCCGTCCTCGACGAAATCCTGGGGCAGATCGTCTCCCGCCCCGTGGAAACCCCCACGGTTTCACTGTTCCAACGCGCAGGGACGCAGGCTCGCGCCCGCACCACCCACAAGAAGGACTACGGCGACCTCCAGTTCCGGATCACCAAGACGAACGCAGCCATCCTCGACGGTCTGGTCGAAGAGTTCAACGCACCATCACGCAACGTGCTCATCACCACCGCAATACGCCACTACCTCAACTACCCAATCACCGATGAAGAGTAAGGACCCTGCATGACCACCGAAGCGCCTCCCCGTCCTACCGAGGCACCCAACCCCAGCCCCGAGGTCCCAGCTCGGAAGGCGAAGAAGAGAGTGAATCTCACCTACGTCGCCGGCGCCGTGGTGCTCATCATCCTCGGTGCTCTCGGCGTGTACTTCGTGACCAATCAATTCACGAACGCCACGCAGGTCGTCGCAGTCACCGACACCCTCAAGCGTGGAGACACTATCGAAGGCGGAGACGTCACAGCATTCGACATCCCCGAAGACCAAGCAGGAGGATTCGTCTCCGCTGAGTCCATCCAGGACCTCGTCGGCCAGAAGGCTCTCGTCGACATACCCAAGGGCTCACTGATCACCCCAGAGTCAATCGGTGCGAACGTCACGCCTCCCAAGGGATATACCGTCGTCGGTTTGTCCTTGGCACCTGGCCAGCTCCCCAGCACTGATCTCACAGCCGGTGACGCTGTTCGCATCGTCGATACCCCGGGCGCCCAAGGAGATCTGCCAGAAGGAAAGCCCCTGGCCACGACAGCGCAGGTGCTCTCCACCGGCACCATCGACCAGTCCGGCAAGGTGCTTGTCGACGTGCTCGTCTCCACAGATGACGCACCCCAACTGGCGGCCCGAGCGTCAACCGAAACGATTGCGCTGATCCTCGATGCGCCCGGTGAAGAGAGCGGAGGCTCTGACGATGCCTAGTATCGGACTCAGCAGCATCGCAGGCGCCCCCGGTGTCACCACACTCGCACTCGCGATGTCATACACCGCAACGACCAGCACTCTGATCGTCGAAGCAGACACGTCGCGGTCCTCAGCGATCCTCTCGGGCTACTTCCAAGGCACAGTCGCCCCCGACCGCGGGATCCTCGAGCTCGCAATGAAATCAAGCACTCATCGCCTCGAACCCAACGACCTGTGGGAAGAGGTCCTGCAGATCGATTCCGATGGTCGCCAGTACCTGATGCCAGGCCTCTACGACCCCACCGCGGCGAAAGGAATCGACCACACCGTGTGGTCCACTCTCGGCGATTGGACACGGTCCATGTCTGGGGGAGTCACTCCGATCATTGACTTCGGTCGACTCTCCCCTCAGGACCGCAGGCAGGGGCTCCTGACCTCTGTCTCTCATCTCGCGATCGTCTGCCAGGCGACCTTACCCAACGTTCTCGCGCTCCAAGGAGCCCTCGCCTTCCTAGACGAACTCCTTCCCCCCGACATGATCGA
This sequence comes from Brevibacterium sp. Lmc1, assembly GCF_057654315.1. NCBI lineage: Bacteria > Bacillati > Actinomycetota > Actinomycetes > Micrococcales > Brevibacteriaceae > Brevibacterium > Brevibacterium sp. Lmc1. Next base: position 45,382 of record NZ_JBYFKL010000002.1, read on the forward strand.
CAGCCGGCTGGGGTTGATCCTCGTAGAGCAACCGGGGATCGTGAACTACTCCGACCGGGAGATTGCTCACCGCATCGGAGTGCCCGTGTGGGGGAGGGTCAAGCACGATCTGAAGACAGCGATGGCGTTCTCCCATCACACCCGTGACCTCGCCGAGAGCCGAGCAGACCGGCGCAAGGCCATCCGCAAATCACCGCTCCTGCGGTCGGCTCAGTCCCTGCACGCATCGATCAAAGCCCGCGACGAACGCGATGCCCAGATCGTCACACCGGAAGGAGCCGATGCCCTGTGACTCCCCGCAACGAAGATCCCGCTGCACCGACTCTCGACAGCATCCCCGATTTCACCACCCGCCGGGCGCCGGCGTCGGCGACTGTACCGAACCCTCACTTTGCTGCAGCCGCACGCCCGCCCGCAGCACCGCCTCGTGCAGTCCCGGTCGTCGCTACTCGCGAATCGGAATCGGCTTACACCGACTCCACACCCATCGACTGGAAACTCGTCACCGAGCTGCGCATCAGCGCTTCTGAAACCCTCGCCGCCCGCTTCGGACATACCAATGCCAGCCTCGGGGAAGTCTTCGCAGAGACCAACCGGGCCGAGCTCGAGCACGCGGCCAAGGACATCATCAAGGACGCCGTCCAAAGCCGTCGCCGAGACACCATCAGCCGAGGGGAGAACTGGTCAGACGGCTTCACCTTCAGATTGCACCAGGCCGTGTTCGATGCGATCTTCGGCCTCGCCCAATTCCAGAGGTTCGTCGATGACGAGACGATCACCGATGTCCATATCGACGGCATCGACAACGTGTGGATCATCCGCGGGGACGGCACTCCCGAACGGTGGCTCGAGCCCCTGGCCGAATCCGACACCGATCTCATCGCCCTCGTCCAATACTTCGCCACGAAAGAGGGCCGAGCTTTTGACCGCGCCAACCCCCGCCTCCGCCTGGCCTTGGGTACCCATGTTCGTCTCACCGCCGAACACCCACCCATCGCCCGCAGAGTCAGCGTCAAACTAAGAATGCACCGCACGGTCGGTGCCACCCTCGAGTCTCTCGCCAGCACGGGGATGCTCACCCACAGCGCCACGGACTTCCTCCGTGCAGCCATTCGAGCTCACAAGAACATCGTTGTCGCCGGCGACCGAGGCGTCGGCAAAACCACGCTCCTGCGCGCGCTGGCCAACGCCCTCGACCCCGCCGAACCTCTCGTCACCATCGAGGGGGAGAGAGAGTTGCACCTCGACCTCACCGGACACCACCAGATCGCCACGAGCCTCGAAGCCCAACCTGGAGCGGGCCTGGTCGACGTCACAGGCCGACGTACCGGTGAGATCGTTGCCGACGATCTCGTCGAAGACTCCATGCGCCTTGGTGCACAGCGCGTCATCGTCGGTGAAGTCCTGGGAAGCGAAATCAACGCCATGTTCCAGGTTATGCAGGCCGGCGCCGGCTCCCTGTCCACCATCCACTCTCGCAGCGCCGGGGATGCCATCTCTCGTATGGCAGGGCTGGCCCTCAAATCCGGCAACGTCAACCCTGAATGGGTGCACTCCGAGATCGCGGCGCACATCGACTTCATTGTCTACGTCCGCAAAGTCATCGACGACAAGAACGTCCTCCACCGATGGCTGTCCGACATCGTCGAAGTCGTACCGACCTCCGCGGATCCGGTCCGTGCCACGATCAATCCGATCTTCGAAACCATCGGCCGCACCTACACGGCAGAGCTCACACACCCACCCTCAGACTCCGTCAAGCAGGAACTGGGCTGGGCTGGGCTACCCGAGAACTTCTTCACCAGGAGCGCATGATGACAGCCCTCATCGCCTCCCTGTCGACTGCGGCAATTCTCACGGGAATCTTGCTGGCAGTCCTCTCGACCCGAGTCTCACCACTCCGGAAGAAGACAGCCCGATCCACGCTTCCGGGTGCGCGCAAGAAGACGCTGGTCCTGATCGGGGCTGGGCTCATCATCGGAATCATCATCGCCATGATCACCGGCCTCGTCCTCGCTGTAATCATCACTCCACTGGCCTTTGTGGGCGTGCCCTATCTCCTCGGTGGGGGAAACGGAAGGTACCGGATCCAGCGCTTGGAAGCCCTCGAAGCCTGGACCCGCACCCTCACCGGTCTGACCATCACTGGTGCGACCATCGAACAAGCACTGTCCGCCAGCTATTCCACCGCGCCGAATGAGATCAAGAGCGAGCTGCAACACCTCATTCAACGAATGGATGCGGGATGGTCGACTCCACAGGCACTTACCGCCTTCGCGGAAGAGCTCGACGACCCCACCGCCGACTTCATCGTGGCTGTGCTGACCATGTCGACGACGATGCGCGGCCCCGGCCTGGCAGACGCTCTTGAGGACCTTGCCAGCATTGTCGCGCAAGAGGCGCAGGCACGCCGCACGATCGAAGCCGACAGGGCCAAACCACGGTCCACGGCTCGCTGGGTCACCATCATCGTTGCTACCGGACTCGCCGGCTTCACTCTCACCGGATACCTCGCCCCCTACGCCGAAACAGCCTCCGGACAGGCCATCCTCGCTGTCCTCATCGGCTGCTTCATCCTCCTGCTTCTCTGGATGAAGAACATCGCCAAGGACAAGCCGGCCCCCAGAATTTTGGAAGGACCAGCATCATGAGCACACCACTCATTCTCGCCTCAGGCGCCTGCATTGCTCTGGGGGTCGTAGTCCTCCTCTGGCGGCTGCTGCCGTCGACTCCCGATCTCGGCGCAGCGATGAAGAACTTCAGCGGCACCGACCGCCGCCACTCCGATACGAAGGCCACCGGCCAGCAGGCCCAGATCGAGTCGTGGCTCTACACTCACGTTCCATCGTTTCTGCTGGCCCACATGCCCACCCGCAATCTCGACATCGTCGGCACCAGCTACGCTGCTCACCTGACCAAGAAGGTCACCGTTGCCGGGGCCCTTCTGATCGCCCCAGTCTTCGTCAGTGCCGCGCTCTGGGTCATCGGGGTACCCATTCCTCAGATCACCTTGCTGTCCCTGCCACTGGCACTCCTCGGATGGTTTCTCCCCGACTTCGACCTCAGCAAGCAAGCGGCCAATGCTCGAGAAGAGTTCCACCTCACCGTCGCGACCTACATCGAGCTCACCGGGATGGCCGCCAAGGCAGGGCTCAGTCCCTCACAAGCCCTTGAAGTTGCAGCCGAAAGCGGAAACTCCTGGGTCTTCGAGCGTCTGCAGAACGCGAACTTCCGCTCACGCTTCGCCTCGGAACAGCCGTGGGTGGGGCTCACCCGCCTCGCCAAGGACTCTGACGTTCCCGAGCTGACCGAGCTCGCCGACATCATGCGAGTCGGCGCCGAGCAGGGGTCAGTCGTCTACGAGTCACTTCGAGCCAAGGGACGAACACAGCGCCTCGGGATCCTCAACCGCGAATCAGTCACCGCGAACGAAGCCACCGAGCGAATGACGATCCCCATGACACTCCTCGGAATCGTCTTCGTGCTCATCCTCGTTGGACCATCGCTCATGAACCTCCTGACCGCCTGAGCAGAAAGAATCTGGATGACGATGTCAGATCCCCCGCTCTCCCTTCGCTTATATACATAGACAGCTCTGTAGACCCACTAGATGAGACACTAAGACCGCCGTGATTGTCACCACACACAAGGAGAATCCCGTGAAGAAGCACACCAGGAGCCCATTCGGCACCTTCCTCCTGGCCCTCATCGCCGACCCCACCGGTGTCGTTCAAAACGCACTCGCTCGAGTGTTCAAGCGAGCAGCTCTCGCTCATCAGCGGATGAAGGCTGCTCCACAGGGAGGCTTCACCACCCTCGAAGCCATCATCTGGATCGGTGGTATCGCCGTTATCGCGATCGCCATCATCGCTCTGCTCCAGCCCATCATCGAAGGATGGATCAACAAGATCCCGAAGTGATGCAGACAGTGACGAGCAGACAGAACAGCGACAAGGGGTCGATCACCATGGAGATGGCGATCATTGCACCTCTGATCATGCTGTGCCTGCTCGTCATCTTCCACATCGCCGTGTGGAGTCAGGCATCATCCATCGCCCACGCAGCATCATCGGCCGCGCTCACCGATGCCCGCAGACTTGAAGGGTCCGAAGCTTCAGGCACCGCGGCAGCTCAGAAGATCCTGCAGGACAACTCCACGATGCTCAAAGACTCAAACGTCTCCGTCAACGTCACCGGTGAAACTGTGACAGTGCGCATCACCGGCCGCTCGATGTCGTTCGTCCCAGGGAAGATCTCGACGGTGACCAGCGAAGTCCGCGGCCCGAAGGAGAGGACCACGGCACCGTGAGACAACAGCCAACTGACCGTGGTTCGGTATCCCTCGAGCTCGTCATTCTCGCACCGGTGATCATCGCGGTGATCGGGATCCTGTTCTTCGCGGCACGAAACGCTCAAGCCGGGAATTCGGTCACGGACATTGCCGATGCCGCCGCACGTACCGCCTCCCTCGAGCGGACCCCACAACAAGCGAAGATCGCCGCTGAGAATGAAGCCCGTATCGCCCTGGGCAACACCTCCTTGGTGTGCGAGTCCATGTCAGTATCCGTCGACGTCGAAGGGTTCACCACCACCCTGGGCGCCACGGGCTCCGTCGAAGCCACAGTCTCGTGCAGTGTGAAGCTCGCCGATCTCACAGGCATCCCTGCGCTGCCCGGATCGCACACCCTCACCCGCACAGGGCTGAGCCCGATTGATCCGTGGAGGCAACGACGATGAGCGGAGCACATCGATTTCGGAAGCAGGAGCAGGACCGGGGGAGTGCAACACCCTGGTTCCTCATGATCGTCATGGCGGCGTTCCTCTTCGTCGGCGTCAGCGTCGACACGGGAGGGAAACTCCAAGCCGCCAACCGTGCCGAGGCCGTCGCCGGTGAAGCCGCCCGGGCAGGAGCGAATGCGCTCGACTACTCTCCATCCAAAATCGGAGACATCCATCTCGGCTTCGCCCGCGCCCAGAACGCCGCCGAGAAATACATCTCGGTGGCCGGCTATCAAGGCGAAGTCACCGTCACCGGCCGTGAGGTCACCGTCACCACCACCGGCACCTACAAACCCGTATTCCTCACTGCCATCGGCATCAAATCACTACCCGTCGATGGTCACGCCACTGCCCGCCTCGTCGCACCAGGAGAAGACTGATGAAACGCCTCGGACTCATCGCCCGCGGCCTTGCCGCGCTGATCACCACGCTCCTCATCCTCATCGGAGCGCCGATCCTCCTGGCCTTCTTCTCCTCGAACATCGTTCCGGCCGGGGGTCTTGTTTCCGCGATCATCCATCCTGACTACACCGGCGGGCTGCTCATCCATACGATTCTGCCCGCCATCGGGTGGATCGCCTGGGCAACCTTCGCCCTGGCCATCCTCATCGAGATCCCCTCAGCATTCACCAAGATCAAGATCCCCACCATCCCGGGGCTGCAGGTGCAGCGAAAAGCTGCTGCGTCTCTTCTCAGCGCCATCACCATCGGCATCACTGCGCTCTTCGGTGGGGGAGCAGCCATGGCTGCCGAGCCAGCACCCGTCAACGTCGCACCGGTTTCAGTGACCGCAGCCGCTCATACCGACTCCGACACCGGATCTCAGGCAAAGAAGGTCACGGAGGACCAGAAGTACACGATCGAGCACGGTGATTCCTTGTGGAAGATCGCCGACAGCAAATATGGAGATCCTGACCGGTACCCCGAGATTGCGGAGGCGAACGATCTCGCCGACCCGGACATCATCCACACCGGGGAGATCCTCACTGTGCCCGACGTCGAAGTCGAAGCACCTGTCACCAAGGAACCGGAGCCGGCACCGGACACTGCCCCAGATGCGCACCCAGGAGCAGATGCCATCCCGCATCCGTCATCGGCCTCCTCGGCCGCGGAGGAAGCCCCCGCGGCCGAGGAGGCCGCCGAGGCCGATGATGCCCCGCTGTCACCGTCGCTTGTCACCACCGCCGGTGTGGGGACTCTCCTCGCCGCGGGCCTCATCGGCGTACTCGCCGCCAAGCGCCGCAGACAACGGGCGAAGAGAACCCCCGGCACGCGCGTCGCACAACCAGCGCGGGAAGCATCAAGCGTGGAACGTGAACTGCGGGAAGTCGAAGACCCCGCCACCATCGCCCACATCGACACCACCCTGCGCTGGCTGGCCGACTACTGCCGGTCGGCAGGGAAGACAATGCCGGCGCCCTTCGCCGGCCGTCTGTCCACCGATGGCGTTGAGCTCTACCTCACCGACCCAGCCGACTTCCCCGCCCCGATGCGCAAGACCGCCGAGGACGGCACGGCGTGGGTAGTAGCCACCGACGACACCCCGACCCTCGCCGAGGACGCCGAGATCCCTGCTCCCTGGCCAACCATGTCCACCATCGGCATCGACGAAGCAGGCGGCCAGGTCCTCGTCGACCTCGAATCCACCGGAGCTCTCAACATCGTCGGCCCGGACGCTGCCAACGTGCTCCTGGCACTGTGCCTCGAGCTCGGGGTTAGCCCCTGGGCTGATGACCTCCAGATCACCCTCGTCGGCATGGACACCGACCTACCCCAGATCATCGGACCCGACAAGTGCCGGACCCTCTCCGACGTCGACCAGCTCATCAAGATCCTCACCAACCGTAAAGCCGATGCCGAAGCTGCACTGGCCGAGGACGAAGCCACCGACATTGCCGATGCCCGTACTCGCGGAGTGGCCCCCGACACCTGGTCTCCAGAGATTGTCTTCATCGCCACCGAGCTGTCGTCAGCTCAGACCGAGCAGCTTGCCGGCCTCGTCGGCCAGCTGCCACGGACGGGCCTCGCGATCGCGTCGACAACGCCTCTCGGCGTGGGATGGACACTGACTGTCACAGAAGAGACCGCCAGCCTCGACCCCGCCGGGATCAGCGTCAATCCGCAGAGGATCAGCCCCGACCAGTACGACGCTCTCCGGGACCTCTACATCACCGCCGACGATTTCACCGAAGAACCTGGACCGACTTGGACCACAACGATGTCCGTTACCCCGGATATCTTCGCTCCCATCGCCTTTCCCGAAGCTCCTACTCAAGTCGCTCCAGCGGACTCCACTGCACAGCCCTTATCAGCTACCGGTGACACGGGAGAGAGCAGGGACATCACCGTCGTGGAGATGCCGACCCCGCCGGAGGAAATCACCGAGGAGGTTCCCGAAGACTCCCTCGCGGCCGATATCATCCGGGTCCATCCCAAAATGCCTGTCGTCAGGATTCTCGGCCAAGTCCGCATCATCGGCGCCAAGGGCCCGGAACCGGTCTCCGCAGGCAACTCGAGCATCGGAATCTGCACCGCGATGGCCGCTTACCTCGCCACCCACCCAGGAGCGTCGCGGGAGAACATCCACACCGCACTGTGGCCGAAAGCCGACCCTCAAGACGGCAAATACGGCCGCTTCAACGACCCCTCCTCAAAACTGCGCAAGTGGCTCGCCGAGGCCGACGACGCAACCCCAAACTTTCCCCGCTACAACCCCACCGATATGTACCGGCTCCACCCAGATGTGCAGACCGACTGGCAAGTCGTCCAAGGCCTCATCGGAGAATCGATCGCAGACACGCCGACAGCACGCCTGGCACAGGCCATGCGCCTCGTCGAAGGACCACCCATCAGTGGACTGCCGCCCGCACGGAAGTTCGGCTCATCATGGGCCTGGGCAGAACCTCTACGCGAGGAGATCATCCAGACCCTCACCGATGTTGCTCATGAAATCGCTGCCAGGTGCCTGCGGACCAAGGACTATGCCACCGCACGTGTTGCCCTCGCGACCGCACGCATGGTCGGACCTGAACACGAGTTCTTGTGGCGAGACACCTTGCTGATTGAGCACGCAGCGGGCAACCGTGAAAAGGTGGCTGAGATCATCAAGTCATTGACCAACGAAGACTCCGACGTCGACATCGACCTCACCGACGAGACCGAGGAACTCATCGACCAGATCCGGAAAGCCGGCTGAAGGAGAGAAATATGCGCACCCCTACACGAATTTTCGCAGGTATCACCGTTGCGGCCGCCCTCGTCCTCTCCGGCTGCAACGGCGGAGACAGCACCGAGAAGCCGACAGAAGCCTCTACACCTACTCCGACAGCAGATCCAGCCCAGGAAGCCCAGGACGAGGCGTTTGAAGCCATCAAGGGCATGCACAAGTCTTTCGATGAAGTCGCGAAGGACGGCTGGAAGGATCTAAGCCCACTCGATGACTACGCCAAGGGCGATGTCGCTGACGCTGAGAAGGAGTTCGGCGCTCAGTACAAGGAGAAGGGCCAATTTGGGACGGGGGAGACGGTTCTCAACGACTACAAAGCCACGGATGTCGACGTGAAGGAGAAGACCGTCGACGCCAAGGTCTGTGTCGACACCACCCAGGTGAAACTGCACAATTCTGACGGCTCCGATGTCAAGGTGAAAGCCCAGATTCCACTGAAGGCGATCAAGACTTACACCGTCGAATTCGACCAGGTCAAGGACAAGTGGATGGTCGTCAAATACGACAGCGCAGGGGATAAGCCATGCTGACACGCAAATTCACGGCTCTCCTTGCTCTCGCCGTCCTGCTCCTCGCGTTGGGAGTGGCCTACGGCCCGACTCCCGCCTCAGCCGAGCCCGGCCAATGCGACCGTTTCGGGAACTGCTCAGTTGGCGACGGTGACGGTGGAGGCGGTGGTGGCGGTGGTGGCGGTGACGACGACGGCAACGCCGGCGGATCCAGCTCGTCGACCTGCGTCTACAACGGCAAAGACATTCCCTGCGCAACCGGCGACGGCCGATGGTCGCACAAACGCCAGTGCTACGTGAAGGAAACCGGGGACATTGCCAAACCCGATAACTGGGACGACATGACCCCCGAAGAAAAGGCCAAGTGGCAGGCGAAGAACAACGGATTGAAAGAGTACACCTGCACTAAGCCCGGCGGCGGATCCTCGACCTTCAACGAAGACCCCGACGAGGTCATCGATTCATCCTTCCCACCAGTCAACCCAGAAGACCTCGCACGGGAAGCTCTCGCGAAGCTCAAGCTCTCCCCGATCGACGTCGGCATTGCCCCCAAGACCAGCGATGTGCCTAAGGACCAGGGAATCGTTGGAATGCCGATCTGGCTCTGGGCCTCCAACCCCGCCGACAACACCACAGGCCCCGCCGAAGCCAGCGCGAGCGACCAAGGCATCACCGTGAACCTGAAGGCCAAGGTCGGGTCCTACAAGTGGTCCATGGGCGATGGGAAAGCCGTGCGCTGTAACGGCAAGGGAACCCCCTGGAAGAAGGGCATGACCGGTGACTCACCGTCCGATTGCGGATACAACTACATGAAGTCGGGCAAGTACGAGGTCACCGCAACAACGACTTGGAAGGTCGAATGGGAAGGCGGGGGAATGCGAGGCACGATCACGCTGCCTCTGACCTCGGATCGGGAGACGATGCACGTAACCGAGGCGCAGACCGTCGTCGTCAATTGATGGTATGTCCCCTCCTCGAGTGCAGCGACTACAGCGACTCTCGAGCCCGGGACCTACCACGCACAGGCGGCCAGGGAACCCTGGCCGCCTGTGCCATTCATGGCAGGAAAATGGTATGTCCCTGAATCGTGTGCGTCGTGGTGCAGCAAGGGCTACGATGAGATATATATGCAGATATACTTGCTCGTCAGGAAGGAGGACGCATGACCGCACTCGACGCCGAAGACTGGGTGGAAGACCTGAAGTCTTCGAAGGCACGCATTGAGGAGCTCGACGCCCAGATCAAGGAGGCCAAGTGGCAACACGATCTGAAGATCCTCAAGTACGAGAAGGAGCATCTGCAGACGGAGATCGCTGACGTTCTTGACACCAAGCAGGGCGTGATCTCTGTGAAGATCAAGCGCACCCGCGAGGCTCTGGCCAAGGGCGAGAACGCTTCCTGACCAGAGAGCAGCCAACTACCCCAGGAAACGCTCCAGCCAGAAGCGAATGCGGTCGGTCATTTCGTCCTCGAGTTCGGGCGCAGCCCATGACTCAGTGACGGGCCCGGCCACAGCTGAGGGATCCCGTAGCAATTCGATGAGGTAGTCGCGGCCGAGGCCCACCGCCGTTCCGATGCGCTCGTCAGCCGCCCCCTGTTCGAACACTCTCGCTGCTTCCTCGCCGGATATGGCATGTAACAGCCGGTAGACATCCGCGAAGTCCTTGGGGCGCAGTCGCTCACGGTTCCGGCGCAACTCGCTGGGCTCCATTCGGTCGTGGAGCTTGTACGCCTTCGCGCACAGCAGTGCCGTGGGCCCTGCTACATAGGCCTCCACGCTCGGACCCGTATCGAAGGAACGCAGCACCCTCGAACTGCGATCGAGGAGACTGAGCTCGGTCCCCTCAGTGGCCGACACCGAATGCTTACCGTGGGCACCAACCCTGGCCGCTCGAATCGGCCGCCGAATGTTCTCTGCCGCCACCGACCGCGGGGCGATGAGATCCACGCTCGCCCGCTCGTGCGGTGGTAGGTCCCTCTGCTCGATCGGAGACCAGATACCCGGACGATCGGGTCGGGCAGCTTCGAAACCGAGCTCAGTCATCTTCTCGAACAGCAGGGGACTGTCAGCGAGGAGCTGCGGGGCCACACCGAGGTCCCCGTCCTGAGTCGTGTCCGGCACCGGCAGAGCATCAAGATGCCAGGTCATCTCGATCACTGCGTGGCCACCCAATACCGTGAGGGCCTCCAGGTGCTCGGACAAGCCGACAATGACATCGATGAGCGCTCGTCGGGAGAGCACTGTGCCCGGATCGATCAGGTCGAAATCGCCGCTCATGATGCGTCCTGCCAGATCGCTCGGAGCAAATCCTCCGCCTTGTCCGGATCCCGACCGGGGCCAGAGAAGGCATCAAGCAGAGCCCTCGACCGCGGGACGAACCGGATGCCGCCTTCGTTCTCGACATCGTCGAGTTCACCGCTCATGGCCTCCAGGAGCAGGACTCCCCGCCCCGGCCGAGCCCGTTCCAACCCGAGCTGCTCAGCCACGCCGCGGGGATCGCTCACATAGATCAACGGAGCACCTGCCTGCGCATCAGATCGGTCCTCCCAAGTGGCAACGATCCCGGACACGGCATAGTCCACGCCTGTTTCCTCCAGCCGGTCGACGAGGTCACGCCATCCTTTCGGGATCTCGACCGGGACCCGGGCACCGCGACGCCTGGCAACCTTCCCAGCATTGCCGGCAGTCACAGCGATCGCCACCAGATCATCGACTCCAGCCGAGTCTTTCAGCCACCCGGTCCTCTTCCACCGATCAGCCCACTCACCGGTAGGGATCTTCACATTCGACAGGAGCTCCCGGACCGCCGGGGACGCCGCTGCCCTCATGGGTTCCCTCACGGCCTCCGCAATCGCTGCCGCCGCAGCAGAGCTTGCTTTCCCCGCGGCGGATCCTATTGCCGTGCGAGCCGCCTCAGTCAGCACGTTCCCCGAGGACGCTGCCGTTGCCCGGACGGTGCCAGCCATCGGCGCGAGAGCCTGCCTGAGGAGCGGTTCGAGGTAGACGTTCGCGGCCTGGATCGCCGAGGTGTCCCCGCTAGAGACCACGGAGGTCCCGTTAAGCTGGTATCCCGTGGCGGAGAAGATCTTCTGCATCGTGCCCCAGGTGGGATCCATCTCGCCGCGTTCGATGCGGCTGATCGTCGATGGCGACACATCGGCAAGCTGCGCCAGCTCTTTCCTGGTGATCCCGCTCATGGCACGGATCTTCTTGATGATCGCTGCTGCTTCCATATCTGCCACCTCCTAACGTTTGCGTATATGCAATTCTACTCTCATTCTAACGGCGAGGCATCCGCACCCTCGGCCGCTGCTTTCCGAGGCCGACCGGGCCGCGTCGACCGCGTTTCCAACCACCTGGCCACCGCCGCCCGAGTCATGAGGGCTCCCTGCGCCGTGGTGATCACCGGGGCAGGGAACCCGTCGATCTTCGCGAATGCGCGAGCGCGCTGCCGGGTGACCCCCGCCATGTCCGCGATCTCCGCGAAGCCAACCACATCGGGGAAGATCGGCTCCGCCAGCCGCCGGTCCATGGCCTCCTCTGTGGAGGCCTCTATCGCCACCACGTCAACCGCGCCCGCCAGGGGACGTACCGCGCCGGTCACGACCCGCTCGGCCTCCACGGCGGCGGCGACCGCCGACTCGGCCGTGACGCTCAATGCGATTTCTCCGCCTCGAGCATCAGCTGCCGGCGAAACCGCAGCACCGTGTTCGACGAGCGCGTCGAGGGCCTCGAGCGCCTCGTCCTCACCGAATCCTCCGGCCGTGGTGAACGTGACTGCTGCATGCCATCTAGTCATTGCTGCTCCTTCCTTGTGTCATGGGCAATTCCGATCGATATGCGAGAGGCCACCGGCCGGGGCGCCGGCCCGATTCTCGGACCAACACCCCGCCGGATTCACTCCGTGAAGCCCCTGCGCCTCAGCTGGCTCAAGGTGTTCTTGTACCAGCGGGAGTCGGAAGGTGTCTTGTGGATCGCGACTGGCGTCTGATTCACATCGGGTGGATAGCACATGAAGCCTTTGCGGGATTCCTTGCACCGCCACCCTTGTCCTTCCAGGGCTTTGATGAGCGATTTCACTCGCTTATCGATGGGGATCACCCCCTTCCTCTATGAACTTTGATCCCCACTCTATCGTTAATTGTTGTCGTTGACAACCTTTATTGAAGCGGTGCCCCACCATGGCCGCCGCCTCGTCTCCGAGGTGGAGCCTGATGATCGAAACTGCCGCAAAGAATTGCCCCACGCTGCCAATCGCCGGCTGCACGTCAGCGGGGAACGCCGGCGTGAGTGCCACGATGATGAAGCCGAGCCAAGTGAACTGATCCTGTGTCAGTGGTTTGGTATCCATGATTCCCACTGTGCCGACCTCTAATCAGATTGCAGGCGGATGGGCACCCGGCTTCGATGAGCCCTGCGACCGGCCTGGTATGTCCCCCTCCCAGCTCTACTGATACGCAGCCGGTGACCCCCTGAGGTAGCCTCCCACCATGTGCACTCATGGACTGCTCTCTCTGCCTTTCAGTGAAGACAGGGAATCGTCGACTTACGATCTCGAAGCGCCCGGCAACCACATCCACTGCGCAGCACAGCAGCACGCAAAGAAGCTCGGCACCGAACTCGCATCATTCGATATCGACTCGCTCGATCTACTCGCTCCAGCCATATCCACGATAAAGAAGTGCGCTGCGACCTTGATCGACGCCCATGGCTCACGAGGGAGTCTCTGCCTCGGATCAACTGAAACTCTCCTCGATCCGATCGACCTGGGGTTGAGGGAATCTGCTCTTGAGATCCTCGTCGTCGGATCATGCTGGCAAGAAGCTGGCCGCTGGGAGCATGCAGCACCACCCGGCTGCCTGATTATCGGCTATACCGGAAAGCTCCTTGCCGGAGCCTCACACGGGCTCATCACGCACGCCGCGGACCTCGGCGATCTGCGGGGCATCCCTGAAGGACGCGAGGGAGCCGGAGCCATGGCCGATTGGGTGCAAACGAGATCTCACCCTGCATCCAAGAGGGCCGATAAATGGTTTGTGGCTCGGGCAAAGCCGTAGCTTCACCCGAGCCCCAGAGATATTTCGAGATCTCACTCGCCCTGTCTCGGTCCCAGCGCTCGGCGGATGACTTCGCGATCATGTTCCGCCTGTGCCTGACGTTCCTCTGCGCGAACCCGCTCGCGCTCCTGGCGCTTGCGCTCGGCGAGAAGCTCGTCGGCGTCGGGGGCCGTCACAGCCGCCTGGGCCGCATATTCCCGCATCACTGCCCGGTCTTCGGCGCCATACTCATCTTCGTCGAGGATCGGGCGCACGAGTGTGTCGAAGTCATCCTGCGACAAGCCCCCCAGAAACTCAGTAACAGCACGAACCGTCAGTGCCCGCAGGTCATCCATCCGCGCATAGTAGGAGGCCGAGACCACTTCTTCTCGGTCACGCTCGATCGGGCCAGCCAGCTCTGCTTCGAGCTCGGCCAGGGTCATGTCTTCAGGTGCCTTGCCTCCGGTCATGGTATGTCCCTCCTGCATTCGATGATCTGTGTATTTAGAGTCTAAATGCACAATTCGCGGCACGCAACCCCTCTTCGCGCACTCATCAAGATTTCCGCCACACCTTCGATGGCAGTCGACCCTCGAGCGGCCGGATCTCCACGCCCCGAGTCCGCGCCTCGGTGACGATCTCCTCGGCGGCCGCGGCGACGGCACCACGGAAGACTCGACCGGCGTTATCCCCGAGGAGATCGAGCTTGTCCTTGTCGATCCAATACATGCGCGCGCTCATCCACTCGCTCGAGCTCTTCCCTTCGACCGGATCGGCGCCGTGGTGCCTGGCGATCGCCTCGTTCACCCAGTCGCCGAACGAGGGGGCATCGGTGACCCGGTTCTCATAAGCCCATAGCCAGGCACCCTTGGCCAGATCCATTGCTTCGAGATCTACTCGAATGCCTTTCCTCACACGCCGGGAGAGCATTTCCTCCGAGGCCTGAACTCTTGCCATGACGTTCCCCTTCAGCTTGGTCATTCGGTAGTCTGGTTCTGCTGGAGTGATACCCAGCAACATCGCCCTCATAGCGATGATTTGTGTAGAAGCGGCACCCTCCCCAGGGTGCCGCTTCGCTCTTACTCCCGATCTCCATCCGAGTCGAGCGAGAGCAATACTCGATTGAGGTCCTCGGCGCCCACACCTTCCATCTCGAAGTGAACCCCGTACTCGCCGGCCTTCGAGTGCACCACTGTGATGTCATAGAGATCCGCGGGTGTCAGTTCGATGTAGACCCGCATTTTCGCTGGGCGGCTCAGCCGCTTGCCTTTCGCGTTGAATGGCAGGATCCTCGCCCAGAAGGCCAGCGCTGGCCTGCCCTCATTCGCCTCAGTGGACACGAGCTCACTCGCACCGAGGCTCATCAGAACCATGGGATTGATCTGCGAACGGATCACCTCTGCTGCAGTACTCACTTCGACTCCTTCATTCGATGATTTGTGTATTTAGAGTCTAAATGCATCCCCTTTGAGGCGCAACCCCTTGGGGACAGACCATCGTCGTCGACCACGGTTAGACTGAAATCACCAGGCGGCGATCAGCCAAATACTTCGGCAGCCACCTGCCAGGCAGGTTCGTCAAAGCCTTCCTTGATCAATCGAAGTCGATGCGGACGAGCGTCCAGCCCGTCCGTCGAGAATCCGATCACATGCCCGTCCGGGTGCCGATTGATGCTTCGCACCTCCAACAGGCCCAGCTTCTCCAACGGTTTGAGAGCAGGCCCAAACGATTCCCGCCCGAGACCGTAGTGAAGAACCCGATCACTGGCTTCGAACCATACGAACCCAGGCTCTGCACCCTCATGCGCTAACACTCGACACGAGAGCATCAAGACGACCGCGAGCTCGCTGTCAGTGAGCACATGAACCCACCCATTGGTCATAAACCCCCGGGGGAGACTGAACACGTTTGGCTCTTTGCGCTTTGGTGGCTTGTAAGGAATCAGGTCACCTCGCTCGGCAACTCCTGACTCTTCGTAGAGCTGGAACCCTTCATACTCCCTCCCACTGGCGCCAAGATGCACCAGCCCGGCCCCGCTCATACTCTTCAGTGCGGTCTTGATCTGCTGCCGCTTCTTCTCTGGGATGCCACGCAGGATCCCAGACCCATCCCTGCTCTCCAGCACAGGCGAGGCCACCAGGTCCGTCCACCCCCTAGCATCCCCACTCCGAGGACGGATCGGGAGATCCGCATTCCCTTGTTGTGTCACAGCAAACGCGATGAGCGCGAACTGCAGCGCAATGCCACGAGAAGTGATCAACCTGGTGGCAGGAGGCCTCAGGTCACGTGGTGGAGCATTCCGGTCCGACACATTAGGGTCGGCGATTCGAACGGACAAACATGAAAATCCTCGCCGGAACCGCACAGGACTCACCACGTCATCGACATAGTCCGCCAACACTCCCGTGGCAGCTTCCGCTGACGTCTTGACTCCGCTCCAGGTCTTTGTTCTCTGCGCCCACTCACGACGTTGCCGCTTCGTCTCCATCCCGAACGCCTCCGAAAGATTTTCCACAGAACTTTTGCTTACTAACCCCAATGGATTAACCCGCCTGTATATAGCTTATATGGCTAACTGACTGGCGGGTTAATCTTACCATTCCGCCCGCTCGCGGCGGACGCGATCGCAGGGCATTCTGAAGTGGACCCGCAGGAAAGGATCGCTCATGACCTCGCAGCCTCCAGAGCCCAAGGCCCCATTGCTCACCCTCCGCGCCGCCGTCATTCTGATCGTTGCCGGCGTACTCGGAGCCGCCGCAGGCGGAATTGCGATGCTCACCTGCATCGAGAACGGGTGGAGCGCCGGCGGAGCCGGATTCGCCGGAATCATCACAGGGCTCACCGCAGCACTGTCAGCCGCCTCTGCCCTGCACACGCTCATCGCCCCCTCGTGACCTGTTTCCGCGGGCGTTGCAGATCGTGCTTCGGGGCTCGGGTCGACCTCGCCGACTGCTCAAGAGTCGGCCACCGGCTCGGTGAGTTCTGGTATGTCCCCGCTGATCTTCCCGACCTCATGAAACTGGAGAGCTTCGATCTGCGGCGTGCTTGCCGAGACTGCGGCGTCGACGAGGCCTTGATCGCCTTCCGTGAGAGGGTCCAGCCACTCATTGACGAAATCTGCCGGGAGAACGACGGGCGCCCGATCATGCAGCTCCCCAGCCGGCCCGCACGAGGGCCGGGTAATGATCGTCGCGGTGAGCATCCACTCATCGTCCGAGCCCTTCGGCCTCCACCACGAATACAATCCCGCGAAGAACAGGAGCTCGCCCTCGGGGAGGTGAATGTAGTGCGGTGTCTTGACCTTCCCGTCCGTCTTCCACTCGTAGTAGCCGCTTGCGGGGAGAATCGCCCTTGATCGTTTGATAGGGCCGCGCCATGTCGCTTTCGCGGCCAATCCTTCGCTGCGGGCATTGAACGTGGGAAATTTCAGCTTTGGTTCAGTCGCCCAGGGAGGGAGAAGCGACCAGCGTGCGAGATCACCGACTCGGCGGATCTCGCCGTCGTCCGATACTGTTTCGCGAAAGACCGGCACTCGTTGAGTCGGCTTGATGTTCCATGACGGGGTCCATTCCACCGTCATATCGCCGTCGAGCATCTGTCCAAGCTCGGCTGAGGTCACATCCAGCGTGTATCGTCCGCACATGCTCGCAGTCTCCCATGGCTACGGCCAACAGTCACGGGCAGCTTTCAGTCGACATGCTGTGCGCGCTATTCTCCGCGTTGCACAGCATGCTCTGCTCTCGCCCGCGCCAGGCTTTCTTCTCCCATTCGCCGGCAGTTCTCCCAGTAGTCCGGGTTGGGCAGAGAATCGAACCACTCACGTACGGCGGGGTCCTGATAGGGGCCAAGAGTCGACATGCCCTCAGATCTATCACGCTGCTCTGACATCTCCAGCGCCGGCCCCTCGGATCAGGCCCTGACGATAGCGAGCTCGCTCCAATGAGTCGTGCACCTCGGCGAGAGCATATTTCGGGCCATCTGCCAGTCCACGCCTGACTTCAGCCCGCCGAATCCAAGGCCGAGATTGTCACGGCCGAGCTTGGTCGTCACCTCGTCGATGATGGCTGCGATCTGCTTGTCCTCCATCTCCGAGGTGAACCCCGGTAACGTTGGCTGCACCCCAGCGGGGGAGAGATCTGTGACGATGACTCCGGCCCGGGCGTAGCGGGCGCCCGGGCGGATCTCGGGGAGGATCCTCAACGCAGCTTTGGTGAGGTCGACGGGATCGGCAGTCGGCACGGGGAGTGGAACGGATACGCTCGGGTGGTGGCGATCGGCCGCGGCGACGAAATGGGATGTCCCCGCGAACGCAAGCAGCTGCTTGGCCTGTTGCCGATGACGCGCCAGCCGCGCGGCAGCCTGTTGTGCGTAGATCGAGAGGACCTGGCGGATCTCATTCACCTCGGTGATCTTCTTCGAAAACGACCTCGAGAAGATCAGCTGGTCCTTGCCCTCTTTCGGCGTCTCAAATGCGATGCATGGGACACCGTTGAGTTCCCTGATCGTGCGCTCGAGAACAACAGAGAAGCGCCGGCGCATGATTGCCGGGTCCGCCTCGGCAAGGTCAGCGACCGTGTAGATACCAAGGCCCGCGAGGCGGGCGCCGAGCCGACCAGCAACACCCCAGATCTCCGTGACCGGAAGCCGCCGCATGAGCGCCTGGCGGTCATCTGCCGGCACCTGCTCCCACACGCACACACCGCCGAAGCTGGGCACCTTCTTCGCCCACTTGTTGGCCACCTTCGCCAGGGTTTTGGTGGGCGCGATTCCCACACAGACCGGAAGGCCGACATTCCTGGCCACAGCAGCCTTCATTGATCGACCGGTGTCTCCCAGCTCGCCGAGGGTGCCGGTGAGACCAAGGAATGCTTCGTCGATGGAATAGACCTCCTGCCAAGCCGAGAACCGGCCAAGCAACTCCATCACTCGTGAGGAGAGATCTCCGTAGAGCTCGTAGTTCGATGATCTCGCCACGAGACCGAGTCGGGCCGCATCAGGCTCGAGCTTGAACCACGGCTCGCCCATCGGGATCCCGAGGCGTTTCGCCTCAGCCGACATCGCGACTGCGCATCCGTCGTTGTTCGACAGCACCACGACAGGCCTGCCCTCGAGCGTGGGGTCGAAGACTCGCTCCGCCGAAGCGTAGAAGCTGTTGCAGTCGACGAGGGCAATCTGCTGCGTTCGATCATCGGACATGGCGGATCCCGTAGGTAACCACGCCCCACACCGAGAGCTCCGAGAGCTCGGACACATAGATCGGGGGATAGGCAGCGTTCTCTGCCTCGAGGTGGGCACCGCGGGCATCGATGATCAACCGTTTGAGTGTGAGCTCCCCATCCACGACGGCCACGACGACATCACCGGACCTCGGTTCCAGTGACCGGTCGACGAGGATCTCGTCACCGTCGAAAATGCCTGCACCCTCCATCGAATCACCAGCCACTCTCACGATGAAAGTCGACGTCTTGTCGGCGATGAGCACCTCGTTGAGGTCGATCGAAGAGTCCGCGTAGTCCTGCGCCGGAGAGGGGAATCCTGCTCGAATCGCTTCGAGAGGATAGACGATCTGCAGGGGAGTGCGCGCTCTGAGGGGAAGCACGGTCAAGGTCATCACACACCACCATCAATAGAACTTCAGTTCTAATACTGTAGAGCATTCCCCTGTGACCACCACGAGAGGGGCGGAGGATTCGCAAGAGTCATGTCAGACCCGCGCAGGCTGGTGGCCCATATCAACCAAGAGGCCTCCGCCTCGCCGCGCGGAGTGGTATGTCCCTCCCGCTTGCGCAGCGATATATCATTGGTTATATTTGTCTATGTCACATAGATTAAGGAGCAGTGATGACACCCACCACCCCACTCGGAATGGTCAAGCAGACCTGGATCCCCACGATCGACGGAAGCATCGACGCTACCGCCGCAAAATACGCCTGGGTGATCACTGAAGACCGCATCGAAGACGGCCGGAGCAAGGGCCGCCTCGGTCCTTCAAACGCCGACGATCACCTTCTCGAAATCGTCCAGAAGTCCGGTTCACACCGGGTGCGCTTCCGCATGTATGACGACGACGGGAACTACTACTACGGCGGATATGTCACCTACATCGCAGGCTCCGACGATGAAGACGCTGCGTTCGGTCCGCTGGCTGATTTCGGAATCCCGTTCGCTGGCGCCGTTCAGATCCTCTATAAGGATCGGCCCGAACTCGACTGCTCGTGAGGAGCACTGATGCCTGAGACCACCTGGGTCCTCGACCCCACCAGCTTCGCCGCAACGATCGCCCGGGCAGAGAAGATCAATGCCCGGGCCGTCCGCCGCGGCTTCACCGGCCGCATCGAGGTCACGGCAACCGAGCGCACAGTCTCCGAGACCGGCCCTGGAGGAGAGACCCGGACCTACATCGTCATCGACACACTGATCTCCGGAGAAGCCCCGCGTTATGGCGGGTGGGAGTTCCTCGCCGCCATCGACACGATCGATACTACTGACGGCGAAGACTTCATCCTCCGGACGGCTCCCGGAGTCGACGCCGCGGCCGTGGATCGCAGCACTCTCACCGCCGGCTACTGTGACCACTGCAAAGCGATCCGCACCAACCGGATCTACACCTTCCTTGTTCGCAACGTCGAGACCGGGGAGGTCAAACAGGTCGGCAAGACCTGCTTGCGCGATTTCACCGGCCACCAGGAACGCCCCGTCTTCATCGACCTCGATTCCGTGATCGACGACGTCACAGACTTCCTCGGCAGCTTTCCCCACTCACCCCTGGAATACGCCCCTGAGACCATCGTCGCGGTCGCGTGGGCAGCCTCTCGCGCCTACGGGTGGAAACCCGGCTCACATGGCGGCTACACCACCGCCATGGCCGTCAACGACTACCTGTTCGGAACGACGAAGGCCGCGAAAAAGGTCCGGGATGATCTCTCCCCAGAGATGCATGCCGCCACAGCCAAGGCCAAGGAAATCATCCCTGCACTGCTCTCCGGGCTCGAAACCACCAGCGACTACACCATCAACCTCACAACAGCTCTTCGCGGAGTCCGCGTCGGACCCCGGCATTTCGGCATCGTCGTCTCCGCTGTCGTCGCCTACGAAAGAATGATTGGCGATCGGGTCCGTCAGGCAGCAGAGGTGAAGAAGAAGGCCGAATCCGCCTACGCCGGCACGGTGGGGGACAAGCTCACGATCACAGGAACCATCACCCGCGCACGTGCCGTCGATTCGTCCTTCGGCTACCACGCGAGCACGTCAATGCTCTTCATCATCGAAGCAGGGACCACAGTTCTGAAGACCGTCACGAAAGCAGCCTGGGCCTTCGACGTCGACCAGGGGGACACCGTCACCATCGCGGCCACTGTCAAGAGCCATGAGGATTACCACGGCACTCGGCAGACCGTGGTCACCAGGCCCAAACTCATCAACCGGACGAAGGCGGATACAGAATGAGCCCCACGGAACCCAACATCACCACTGAGCGCGTCGTCTATATCGGTCGACGACTCTACAACGGCACCAAGATCGCGCACTGGTACAGATCTCTCGAGGACCACGAGCGCACAGCCGGCGCGCACAAGGCTTATCTCTCCTGCCCGATCGGAAGTGTTCTCGAAATCACCCACCCCGCCGATACCCCTTCCGCGATCTACATCGGATCACCCAACGGCCCGCGACTTGTCGATTCATGGACAGACATCGACGAGCTCGCCGGATGGAGAATACGCGATCGAGCAGACTACCAGCAGTTCGTCACAGCGAAGCGCTTGCAGAAAGATCTCGAAGGGATCCCCGACGAATTCGACGAGGCCCTCAGAACCATCGCCAACCACATGAGCAAGCTCAACCACTCACAGCGGGCAGCAATGACGACCTACATCACCGCAAGGATTCTGGGAAGATCGAAGACATGAAGAGTCTTCCTGAGCTGATCAAACTGGCCGATGAGGTCGCCCAACAACGGATTACGTCGACCACTCTGGCCGACATCGAACAAGCCTCAGCAACCAAACATCTCTGCTCGGAAGACCGCGCAAAGATCCTCGAAATCTTGCACACCCGAATGTCAACCCGCACCACAGCCCCACCGCAATAGGACACCGGACAGTACGTCAGAGCCACGCCGTATCCTGTGAGCTCCAAGCAACACAATCACCCCACCGAAGGACGCACACCATGGCTGGGACACCAGAAACACCCGAGGCCACACACCTCCTTGAGCGGATCGCCCACCTCACGCTCTCCGAAGCTCGCACGATCGCCAGCTTCAACAACGACGACTTCCGAGCGCAGCTCCGCTTTGCGACAGGCACTCAAGCCTGGAACACCGCATATGACCGGCGTGAACAATCGCCGTGGGACGACACCTGGGAAGCAGCATTTCGCGCCGGAGTTGAGCCAGCGGTAGCCGCCGGGGACGCCCTGAAAGCCCGCAAACAGTGGGTCGGACCCGAGCTCATCTCATCGAACCCAGAATGGCAGGATCTCTGGTCAACGGTCTGGCACCTCAGCGCCGACGCCATCGCCGCCGTCGACGCCCGCCGCTTCATCACAGCGAGCAACTTCACACCACTCACTCGCCCCCTCCAAGCTGCACTCGGCGATGAGTTCCCCACCTTCCACCCCACAGAGTTCCTGACAGCCACACCCGATCAGGACTCGTCAGTAGGGGAACTCTGTCTCTGAAGCTGCATACACAGTCCAGGCAGCATCGTAGATTTCCGTGGCCCACTTCCGGCAAACCGGCAGAGCCATGTCAGTAGGTTGAGGAACCACTCGCGTCAGGATCTCAACGAAACTCGGGTCATCGGGCCGGACGAACAGGAGAATGTACCGCATTTCATTTGGGTGCATATTCCACCGGTCATCCAGGCACGCAGCGCTCAACCACCTCCACTTCCCCAACAAGTAGCTCCCACTCACGCTGAAGAGGGCAGCCAAAAGGTCCCAAAATGCCTTCTCCTCCTGTCCCAAGTCCGGCCATTCGGCATCTTCGTTATCACCGATGCCTGGCAGCCAAGCCAGAAGCCGCCCAACTGTAGTCTGAGCGACTGCGATCGTCGGATCCGAGTCGGCATCTCGCAAGTGCAATGTCCTCGCCAGATGCTCCTCCGACTCCTCCTCTAGCCCCAGGTCAACGGCGAAAGCGTGAGCGATCTTCGAAGCGGTCACTGAGGACGGAGAGCGGAAGTTCTCGATCCTGACGATTGTGCCGCGGGAAATACCGGATCGGGCGGCCAGGTCCTCCTGAGTCCACCCCTGCTGCTGGCGCATGCCTTCAAGAATCGTAATCATGATCCAAAAGTAACATTCATTTCACATTGTGCGATAGATGTTCAATGTCAGTGGTGCGTGAGACCATAAGTCCACTACACATGATCCGGGAGACTGGGGAACCTGATGACGCTGACGCACGATGCCTTTCGGACCGCGATCTGGCTGGCACTGAACAACCCACGCACCGATTCGATCCCTGAAGACGTCTGTCCACCAGACCTCCTCAGCTCGGTCACAAACGAACTGGAAAAGGCCGACTACGTCGTTGTTGCCCGCACACTCGGAGGTGTGTCGATGCAGATCAAAGACGACCATGCCCACATCGGGAGAACAATGGTGCGGAAGTACCGCACGGACGCGGCTCAAATGAGGATGCTCGAATGGGTCCGTGAACACGAAGACCAAGGCTCAAGCCTCGATGTCGCTGACTCCCCCGCAGCCAACGATTTCACTGAGACCCTCACCAGAGACGACTTCGCCAAGGCCGACAAGGTCCTCCGCGACGAGGGCTTCATCAAGGGCACGGGAGCCTGGGGCCACGGAACGATTCGCCCGGAGCTGACCGCCGCCGGAAACCGCTGCCTCGATCGTAGGTACGCACCCAGCGACCTACCCACACACCAGACCGCCACGCACACGGTCAATGCTCCGACTTACACCAACCACATCACGGGACCAGTCGGGGGCATTCAGCAGGGTGAGCACAACACAATGAGCGTTGAACAGTCGAACAACCCGGATCTCGCCGAGGCCCTCGACATTGTTGCCAAGATGAAGCAGCTCATCCTCAACGAGGACCTCGATGACGCAACACGCTCCGAGGTCCTCGAACTGCACCAGGAGCTCGAGGACAGTGTCCACGCGAAGAAGAGGACCACGATCGTCAACGCCCTCATTTCCGCGATCGCCACTCAAGTCACGAGCTTCGCCGGCACTCAGATCGGCGCACTCGGCGATCAGCTTCTGCAATTGCCGTGGTTCAACTAGATCTGAACTCCTGCCAACGAAGGCCGACTCTGTTGGGATGCCCTCCATGCCACGACCATTCAGATCCGACGAGGTCACAAATGCCGCAATCGCTTGGATGGCCGAGAAGCATCAGCTCTCCGCCCGAGCGGTTGGTGCCGCCTACGGAATCGCCCCGGGCACTGCGCGAAAGATCGTGAGCAGGGCGAATTACCGCCGCTTCACCGGGCGTTCCTATGTACCTATCCTTGCCCTATCTGACTTACCATCCGATCGGCGGTCCTGGGTCAAGCACCATGGGCTTCGCTGGTACTCAAACCGGTGTGAGTTCCACGGCTGCGAATTCGATCAGGCCATTGCTCGCATCAGTCTGCATCCCTGTCCGATTCCTCCTCGTGATCGCGATCGGACGCCTACCGAGATCAAAGCCAGAGAAGGGTGCGACGGCCGGTATCACCTATTCGATCCGAGAACGAAGGCGTTCATCTGCGTAGATCACCATGCCGATTCACCTCTCCGTGTTCCTCGGCCGAGACACTTGGACTTTCCCTCTGAGCTAGTCCCGGAGAATCTTCGCTGCCGACCAGAGCTCCCGACTTGGCCGCCAGCCGATCCTCTGATCCATCACAGATCCGCGAAGCTCGCGAAGATCTATGCTGATCTCATCGCGCTCCAGGGGCTGGCATGCTCAATCTGCCATAACGAAGTTGGATCGATCATCGATCACGACCATTCCACTGGATTTGTGCGCGGCTTGCTGTGCCGATATTGCAATCGTCACGTCGACGAGTGCCTCCACCTCTCGGTATGTCCCTACGCCGAGTATCTGAACTCGCCTCCAGTCACAGGACAGATCCGCCACCCTAATCACCACACCTAGATGTATGAGGCCATGACGTTGCTGACTCGCGTCGGTGTCGCAGAGGCGGGCGGTTGCCCGTCGTGAGCGCCGTGGGGACGGTGATAGTTGTAGTGCCGGTTCCACACTTCGAGCGCGGCAGCGCGTTCGGCTTCTGAGCGCCAGATGCGCGCGTAAAGAAACTCTTCGGCGAGGATCCGGTTGTAGCGCTCGACTTTGCCGTTGTGTCGAGGCGTGTATGGCGTGATGCGCTGGTGTCGACTGTTCCCGACTGCGTCGTGGAAAGCTGCGGATCGGTAGCAGGAACCGTTGTCGGTCACGACCCGCTCGATCCCGGCGATGCCGTGCTTGGCGAACCAAGCTCTTGCACGTCCGAGGAACGCGACGGCAGTGGCGGCTGTCTCGTCCGGCAACGCTTCGGTGTACGCGAGTCGGGTGTGCCCGTCGATGGCCGAATGCAGGTAGACGTACCCAGTCTTCGTACCCCGGGTCTTCTGACGTGCGACAGCTTTGGCTTTCTCGCTGCCTTTGCCGTGCACACGCCACCCGCCGCCATCAGGGATACGACCGACCTTCTTCACGTCCAGGTGCACCATGTGGCCGGGACGTTTGGTGGTGATGCGTTGCGGTTCCCGATTCAACTCGCCGTTGGGGTCAATATACTTGCGCTGGTTCAGGCCCAGCTGCGCGAGGAGCCGGGTGATGGTGCGACGACTGACCGGTGTTCCTGCTTGC
This sequence comes from Brevibacterium sp. Lmc1, assembly GCF_057654315.1. Lineage (NCBI taxonomy): Bacteria > Bacillati > Actinomycetota > Actinomycetes > Micrococcales > Brevibacteriaceae > Brevibacterium > Brevibacterium sp. Lmc1. The sequence continues at coordinate 70,763 of NZ_JBYFKL010000002.1, forward strand.
TCGAGCTCGAATGCGATACGGGACGCTGGCCATTTCTGTTCTCGTCGCATTGACTCGATCTGCTCCACGAGGCGGCCAGGCGTTGCAGATGGTTGACGGATCGGCGACGACGAGCGGTCCTGTAGACCGAGCTTCCCGAATCGTTTGTATCTGTTGACCCATTTCGAGGTGGTCGCGCGGGAGATCCCCATCTCTGCGGCAACATGAGAAATAGGTCGAATCCGACAGCGCGCGACGAGTCGACGACGACCTTCGACTGTCAGTGGCGAATTTGCGTGCGTCACTTGACCACCTCGCTCTCGACGGGTGCAATCAGCCGAATGAGCGGAACTGCGAGCAGCAGTGCCGTGGTGGTCGCGAGCGCGGCTACCCAAACGGGTCCGAGCGCGCCCGGCATGACGCTGAGTGCGGCGGAGGCGAGCACGGGACCGGCGGCCGCGCCAACGTTGAGTGCCGCTGTCGCGTATGACCCTGCCATGGTGGGTGCACTCGCCGCGGCATAGAGCACTCGTGTGATCAGCGTGCTCCCGACGGCGAACCCCACCACACCCTGAGTGAATACGAGCCCGAGCAGGGCAACGGGGTTCGTTGCAAAGAGGGCCAGCGCGACCCACCCGAGCACCAGAACGCTGCCACCACCGACGATGACGATCCTGGGTCGGGCATCCGAGAGTCGTCCCGCAACGGTGACGCCGATGAAGGAGCCGACGCCGAAGAGCACAAGGGCCAGCGGTACCCACCACTGACTCAGGCCGGCGGTGTCCGTAACGATCGGCGCGAGATAGGTGAGCGTGGCGAAGGTGCCGGCATTCACCAGGGCAGCGAGCAACATCGTTAGAACGAGGCGCGGGGAGGATAGCTGCGCCAGTTCCACACGCAGCGAGGTCGAGGACGACTCCTCCCTTGACGAGTCGTGAACTTGAGTGTTGAAGCCCGCGGCAATGCCGATCGCAGCGGGGACGCAGAGAAGAGCGATCGCCCAGAACGTCGACTGCCAGCCGAGTGCCGTTCCAAGCAGTGCACCGGCGGGGACGCCGGCGACGGTGGCGACGGTGGTACCCGCCAGCAGAACCGCCACGGCCCGCCCTTTGGCATCGGGTGCTACGAGTCTCGTCGCCGCACCCAAAGCGACCGCCAGGAAGCCTGCATTCACGATCGCCGCGATCACGCGCGTGATGAACAGAACCGTGAAATCCGGCGTAAGTGCCCCGACGACGTGGGATAGCGCGAATACGATCACGCAACCCAGGAGTGTCGCCTTCACGGGGAGGTGACGAGTGAGCGCGGCCATCGCCGGTGCACCGATCACCATCCCTGCGGCGAACGCCGATGTCAGGAGACCAGCGGTCCCCACGGAAACGCTGAAGTATGTGGAGATGTCGGGCACGAGGCCGGCGAGCATGAATTCGGAAGTACCCATGGCGAAGACCACCAGGGCAAGAAGATAGAGAGCGAAAGGCATCGAGATAGCTCCGAAGCGAGAGTACGAACAAGAGAACGTCTCGTCACCACGGTCAGCGCCCAGAGGGCACCCGGATGCCGTGCTGCGCGCAGCACTGGGCAACAGAGAGCTAAGGGCTCAGCGGAGGTGAGGGGCTGACGGCGTGACCGAAAGCCCCTGAGTGTCCGATTCAGGGCTCGACATACCGCTCACCTTACCTGGCTGCGCCGCCACCCCCAAGAAGTGTCAACAACCTCCTGGCCAGCAACACCTAGAGCACAAACGAACTCTGTAGCGCGAAATCAGCATCGACACTCTTCGGGCCGTCGGTGCCCTTCTCAAAAGCGTGGAGCAATTGGCGCAACTTTGCACTGACCGGGGAGATCCGCGGCTCATCCTGAGCGCGCTCGACGCTGCTTCTCGCCTCGCCACCAATCGAGAGCGACCACTGGCTGCGGCGGGGGAGTGCCCCCAACTTTATGGCGGACCCATGCCGCTGGGCGCCCCGTGGCGTCTGCCAAACTCGTCAGCGGCACTCCCTGCCTCCATGCCATTCGCGTCAGCCAGGAGTCCATGGTCGCCCGCAGCAGCTTGTGGGCCTTCTCCCACTGGCTCAAGAGCGACACCACCTCAAGCAATCGCAGGTACGGATTATCCGGCAAGGAATCCGGCTCGAGCGCCCACTGCACAACGCCACGCTTCGGCTCAGCATGTCCAGATCGTGCCGCCTGCAGCGCCTTCCGGATCTCTGCAACCGAGAGGTCGATGACAAGAGGGATCTCGGACTGGGGAAGTACCCCCTTGAAGCATGCGAGCTCATGGCCAGCCAGCGCGAAGCCCACATCGATCCAATCGCTACTGCCACGATGGGCTGCAGCTACTGACCTCAGATCGTCCAGCTGAGGATGCGCCGTAGCGATATCGCACCCTGCCCACAACGCCGCCCAACCAGCTGGCTCCATCTTCTCGGCAACGCGCGTCCTCGCAAAGCCATGACCCTGATACCAGGATTCGGCTTCACGCTCCCACTCGTCGAAAAGAAACCGCCGGCTGCCGCTCATATGTACAAGCGTAGGGACATACCACCACCCACGGCACTCCTCGACATGGCATCACACCGCAACATACTTCTCTCAAAATGTAGATGAGCATTCAAAAGTCTCATAAAACTTTGTACACATCTAGATGCATCAAACAGTATCTAAAAATAGACCCCTCGAAACGCCTACTTTTCGCCATTTTGTGGTGATTTCGCTTGAATCACCACAAAATCACCACTCGCTCACCACCTCAAGTGGTGAGCACCCATTTACATGCCTTGACCTGGGAATATGCCCCCTCAGTGGCAGCCGAGAGGCACCCCTGCTCACCACTCCCAAAATCGGCCATTTATGCCACTTGACCTGGAACGATGATCTCCCGTCACCACAATCACCACAACCACAGCCTTAGAACACATCTAGCTGAAGGGTGAGACAGGACGCCTACTTTTCGCAGACGCAGCCTCCCTGAGGCCTCGAGAAAAATTTCGGGATCCTGTCAGATCCGTTCAATCCGCTCGCTTACATGGGCAAAGAACAGCAAGGGGGACGAGAAACTTGGCGACACGCGCAGCAGGAACCGTCAATCTGAATCTGATTCAGTTTGAATGGGGACCATGGCTAGACGATCAAAAGGCGACCGCGTCGCAACCACGGCGCGCTTCCCTACCGAGCACTTCAAGCGATACCGCGACGAAGCTCGACGCCAAGGTCTCGAGCTATCTGACTACCTCGCGCTCATCATGGCCAAGGCCCACGATCTATCCGTGCCGGCTTACCTCGATGAGCAGCAGAAGGAGGTGCTGCCCGTGGCAGTCTGACCTCCAGACACAAGAAACCCCCGCATGCCTGTCCGCATACAGGGGAATCCTTGAAATTACTTCTTATGCACGCTCCGCGCTGAGTTCTCACATCAACACGAGCGCCTTTGTTGTACCCATTTTACCCGGGCACAGCTTCGAAGTACGGGATCTCCAGCCTCGGTTACAGGGCGTGTCTACCCCTTGCCTTTCACTCATTTACTCATATACTCAAGTGTGTACACACATAGATTCTGCAATGAGAGGGAGGCAGCCAGATGCTCTTACTCCAGGAGAAAACTCAGGCGATGCCAGCATCCTCCAAACGCCTCAACGCGGATATCGAGTCAGATCAGTACCAAGCATTCAAGGTGGCCGCCGCCCAAGACGGCGTAACCATAGGGCATCTCACGCGCGCATTTGTCGACGCGTATCTGAAGGATCCGGACGTACGCAGAGCCTTCGCGGAACGAGCCAGGGAGATCAGAGACAAGTAGCGCAAAAAAATGTCCGGATGGAGCTGGAACTCCATCCGGACTAGGAACCTAACAAGCCGACAAGCTATATCAGGAAGTCACTAGGAATTTTACCATGACAGTTTCGCCCAATGAAGGGGCACCACACCCTCAATCACAGGCATTTGCCTCGATTGACCGCGTATGGGATGCTCTGACCGACATGGGCCTGCAGCCAAGCAGGGGCCGCGGATCCCGCGACTTCATGGCTTTCAACCCCCTCTTCGACGAACGCACGCCGAGTCTTCACGTCACCTGGAAGAACGGTGCGACTCTCCTTCACCTCATGTCCGCACCGGATACTCCGATCGATGACCTCACGAGTGCTCTGGGTCTCACGCAGGCCGATCTCTTCGACGAACCACTGCCCAAGAAGGCAGGACCCCGATCCAGCAGGAGCCCACGACAGCGCCGCGCCGGCACCGGACGGAAGAAGTCCGGACGCCCCCCACGACGCCTCACCGCGCCCGAGAAGATCGATCCCTCAACACTGACCTGGGAACAGACGCACACCTACCGGTACTTCAACGCCGAGGGCACCGAAACCCAGCGCGTCCATCGCCTCGAAGCTCACGACGATTCCGGCGCCCGCCACAAGTCTTTCAAGCAGGAATTCTGGGCCGGCACAGAGTGGGCGACGACGAAACCACTCGATTTCCAGCCCGTCCTCTACCGCCACCCCCAGATCCTGGAAGCCATCGACGCCCAGACCCCCGTTTGGTGCCTCGAGGGCGAGAAAGACGTCGAAACCGCCGAAACGCTCGGCCTCGTCGCAACCACCAACACACAGGGCGCAGGATCGTTCCCCGAAACCCTGTTGCCGATCTTCCTCGACGCCGAGGTTCGCATCGTGATCGACAGGGATCTCGCCGGATACAAGCGCGGCGTGGTCTTGCACCAGCAGCTCCTTTCCCGAGGAGCCTCCGTCACTCTGCTCCTGCCCAAGGTCGACTCAGCCAAGGCAGACTTCACCGACCACATCGAGGCTGGTTTCGGCGTCGATGACTTCATCCCGGTTTCCCTCCCAACGCTCGAGCTGATGTGGCACGCAGCCGAATTCCACGAGCTCTGCGCCAAGATCCAGACCTCACTCGATGAAGCTCAGGCTCGGACAGCCGCAGCCGAGGCCGACCCGAAGAAGGCCGACGAACACACGAAGGCGGTCTCCTGGTGGGCAGCCGATACCGGCCGCAAGTTCGAGCAGGCCACCGACGACTACGCGACCCTGCAGAAAATGGCCAAGCGACTCGACGGAGTCGCCGAGATCATTGCCGCTGTCGACGAGGACCTCGCCGCAGCCAAGGTCGCTACTCGGACCGCTCACGAGCTCGCTGGGCTCCCCGTCCCTGCCGACACTGATCCCATCACCGGTGAGGAGCCACCTGCAGACGATTTCGTCGCACCCATCGAGCTCAGCGAAGTTCGGACCGAACGCCACCGCACCGCGCTGGATGCCATCCCCGAAGGCGGTCCTCGCTACGAACTCAACGACGGCGCAATCTACAAGGTCACCTACAAGCCCAACCAGGATGGTGACTTCGACAAGACCAAGAAACTCATCATCAACCTCGACGTCCGCGTGGTCTCGGTCGAAGCCCCCGCCGCCGAGGTCATCGCCGGAGCCGCCGCTGATCCCGAACTCGGGACCGATCCGACTTCCGCGACGATCGAGGACTATGTACCCGTCACCCACTTCGTCTTCGAATACGTGCACCCGCTCAGCAGAGAGAAGTACCTCAAGAGGGTCACTCTCGACGACGCACGTGAATCAGTGTGGCTCGAAGGTCTTGCACTGCCCGGTGTCACCTACTCGTCGACGAAGAACGGCCGCGCTGAAGTCTGGGACGCGATCAAGGCTGTCTCAGGGATCTGGGACCACCGATCGATCTACCAGTCCACCGGTTGGCATGACATTGATGGCTACGGCATCGGATTCGTTCACGCCGGCGGCGCCATCACCGCCCACGGGCCCGTCGAGATCCCCACGAACCTCCATTCCTCCCTCGGCCGCTATTCGCTGATGACACCGACCACCGATCGTGCAGCTCTTCGCCGGGCTCTCGGCCGCGGCGGAGCCGGCGGCATGCTCAACGGCCTGCCTCACCGGATTGCCGCGCCCCTCCTCGGCCAGGTCTTCGGCTCCGTATTCGGCCCCATGGACTACTCTCTCGTCCTCGTCGGTCTCCCCGGATCCCGCAAGACCGGTGTAGCCACCCTGGCCATGCACCACTTCGGCACCAGCTGGGACCGGAAGACTCCGACACTCTCCCTCACCGGCATCGGCGACACCGCCACCGTCGCACGATTCAAAACCATGCACGCCCGAGACACCTGCCTCTTCGCCGATGACGTCACTCCCAGCGTTGACGGCCAAGCCGCAGCAGAGAAGGCCATGGGCCGCTTCATCCGGTCCATCTTTGGAGCTGTCGCCCGTGACCGTGCTGACCGCACCGGGCAGAAGATCTCCTCGTCCCTGCCCCCACACACCTCGGCGATCATCTCCTCCGAGATCCCTCCCGCCAATTTCAGCGACGAACGGCGTGCCTTCAGCGTGCCGATCGACGCCAACGACACCGAACTCGACAAGATCATCGCTCTGGATCGCCTCGAAGCCCGCGAGGACCGCAACCTCCTCATGAGCAGCTTCGTGCAATGGATCGTGGCCAATGACCTCCACACCAAACAGCGTGAGTTCGCCGAACGCGCCGCTCACCTCGAGGTCGATTTTCGAGCTCGCCACGTCTCCGACGATATCGCTGCAGCGACCAGCAGGCTCGCCGCGGCCTGGGAGGCATTCCTGGAGTTCCTCACCGAGACAAACACCATCACCGAGACGGAAGCCGACCAGACCGCGCAACTCGTCTTCTCCGCCCTCACCACGGCCTCCGAAGCCGCAGTCGACCCCGATGCCCCCATGCGCACCGGCGCCCGTATCCGCTCCCTCCTCGTAACCTGGTTCGAAGGAGGACACGGACACGTCGAAGCCATCGAAGGCGGGTGCCCCTCAGAGCACTACCGCCGCCTCGGCTGGAGACGACCCACCCGCGGAGGATACGACGGAGAACAAGCCGCTCCCGAGCCTCTCGGCCGCCACCATGGCTATGTCGCGATTCGCCAAGACGGATCCTCCGAACTTCTCCTGCCCGAACGGCAACTCGGTGTCATTCTCAAAGCTGCTCTCAGCCTCGTCCCGGAAATGATCTCCGTCGACGAACGCACCGCCCGCCGAGCTCTCTACAACGAGGGCTACCTCAAGGCCGAAGAGCGCAAAGGCACAACCCCGCGCTTCACTCTCGTGCGCAACATCCCCGCCCTCGGCGCACGTCGCAGATTCGCCGTCCTCGACCTCGACCGGATCCTCGGCGACGAACCTGGCACCGAGGATCCTCAGGGAATGCTCCCCCTCGACGGTGGCCCAACCCCCACCGAGGTCCTCACCTTCGCCGACCCCACCCCTCCGGCCCCCATCGACGACAACTCAGACGCCATGGGCGCGAGCCCCGAAGAAATCGACGGCATAACTCCTGAGGATGCCGCCTCGATGGTCTTCGACGATGCCGAGGGACACCGCGTTGCTCCCACCATCGGCACCCAGGAATCATGCCTGCGATGCCAGAAACCCACCATGCTGCGCTGGGACGGCCGATTCCCGCTCCACGTGACCTGCTGGATAGATTCGACCCGTCAACGCCGAGAAGCGGCATTGGACGCACGCACAGCGGCACTCCAGCCCACCCCGGCACCACGGGCGACCAACGAGGCGCCGAAACAGCAGACACCGACAGCGCAGAAGCCGGCACCGGCGGCCGGGATCCCGGCCGCAGTCCTGCATACCGATGGACTGCACCTGCCTGGTGGCATCCACTACGAAGTCACCGACATCAACACGATTGGTGATGTCGCTCAGCTGGCCCTCGATCACGGCCTTGGATTCGACTATGACGACTACCACCACTACGAGGGCCAGATCTGGCTCACTGATGCCGCTGCACTAAATCTTGGGATACCCATCGATGCCATCGACGACGTGCGTCCCGCTCGCCGGACTCAAGCCTTCAAGGACGCGACCAAGGGCATCAGCTTCCTCTCCACCTCCGACTGGTCACTCGGAGGCGACGCCGATGCGATGACCGGGTGGACTCGCCTGTGGCCGTCATCGGCCACTGACCGGTCCCAAAGAGTCATGGTCGTCATCACCGCACTGGTCGACCACACACTCGAGCTCCTCGCCGATGCTCCCGCCCCCGGCGAACTCGCCGACCGGCTCTTGCGCATCGCCCGAGCACTGCGCAGGCCCTTCTCCCACGGTGCCTCGGTCACCGGTATCGACCTGCTCAAGACCACGCGAGCGAAGAACAAGCGCCTCGAGCTCTTCACCCCGCATACTCCACCCGAACCACTCGAGACGGCGAATCTCGAGGTCGACTTCTCCTGGTCGAGGCCACCCACCGAGGACGAAGCCACCATGACCTATGTCCACGCCTACGACCGGTCCGGGTCCTACCTGTCCGTGACCTCCGGGCTGGAACTCGGCTATGGAGAACCCAGCCACACCACAACGCCCACCTTCGACCCGAAGATCCCCGGTATCTGGAAGATCACCGGAGTCGATGCCGGCGACTGGAGGATCCCGCACCCGCTCAATCCACCCCGGCATCTCGCAGAGGACGGAACGTTCTGGGTCACAACTCCCACGCTCGAGATCGCTCGAGACCTCGGGGTCGACCCGCAGATCCATGAGGCCTGGGTCTGGGAAGAGCACCTGCGTATCCTCGAGCCCTGGTACAAGATCCTCCGGGATGCCCGCAACGCGGCCAAGGATCCCGCTCACGCCGATCTCATCGTCTCCGACATGGTCAAGCGCATCTACACCACGACTTTCGGCACATTCGCCTCACGCAAGCACTCGACGAAAGATGGGTTTGCGCCGGAACGCTGGTTCTCGATCGTAGCCAAGGCGCGGGCCAACATCCTGCGCAAGATCACCACGATTGGTTCGAACTCAGGCGCCTGGCCGGTAGCAGTCGGTACAGACACGATCGTGTACGCGAGCAACGACCCGAACCCGATCACCGCATGGCCAGGACGACCCGAAGATCTCGATTTCAAGCTCGGGAAGCTCACATGTGAGAAGTCCGGTCTCCTCGCCGATCACCTGCCCCACCTCGGCGGCGGGAAGTGGGAAGGCAAGGACGAACTGATCGACCACGCTGAGTGGATGGAGAGCCTGAAATGAGCGACAAGAAGCGCAGAGGCCTGTTCTTCAACGCTTTCACCGGCCGCGGCGGAGACGTCACCGGTGAAGGATCAGGCAACATTCGCGAGAAGCTCCAGGCCGCGTTCGGCACCAACCGCAGGGGAGGCGTCGATACCAAGACCGCGGCACAGAAACTCGGAGTCTCTCAGCGCACCGTGCAGCGGTGGATCACCACCTCCGGCAAAGAGACGAACCGCCCATCGTCGAAACACCTGAAGACCATCAACCAGAGATCTCGACAGGCAGCGACAACCAAGCGTGGTCGCCGTGCGATCGTCAAGGGCCTGAAGTCCGGGATCAAGCGCGGCAAGTACGTGTCGATCGGAGCGATGCAGGGCCCACGGAAAGCCGGCACCGAGTACTTCCGTGACCGGGACGTCACCCTTCCGGGACCACTGAGCCCTGATGACACCAACATGCTCCTCGACGCCTGGGCTGAGGGAGGAGATGACGCCGCCATGGAACAGCTGCGCGACCTCTACGGTGACCGATACCTCGAGGACTGGGACTTCGGAGAAATTTACGACATCAACCTCTCAGACCGCCCCTGAACGGTCCACGAAGGCTTCCAGGAATCCGGCCCGCTGCTCGTCACGCACCAGGCTCGGCCACCCAAGCTTGCTCTGCACCTCGATCTCTCGAGCAAGCAGCCCTAGAGCTCCTTTGCGTCGTTGGATCCTTTCGAAGGGTTCCAACCATCTCGACACATCAGCCATGCTGGTGGTTCGGCCTTGTGCCGGGGTCTTCGCTACTGGGATCACAACGAGCGCTTCGTGAGGATTGCGGTACTCCAGATAGAGCTCTCCCGAACTGAGGATCCAGCTCAGCCGCCACCGGCCGCTCCATCCCGGCACAGTCCAGTAGTACCCATAGTCAGCCCCGCTAAGCACAATCGCACCACTGTCGGCAGCATTTCTCTGTTGCTCCGACAACGTTCCCCAATCACCTTCATCCATCACATACGAGACATGATCGGGACTGCTCATCGCGAATTCTTTCATCGGAACTGCACGACCTGACCACGTTTCAACCTCGGCATCGAGCGCATCCCACCATCGCTCTAAAGCCGCGGACTCTCTAGCATCTCGCTGCAAAGTTTCGGACCAGCGCGCCCACCCCCTCAACTGTGCCAACCAGGTCTCACACCGATCGAGGTCCTTTTCCGCGATGGACAGCAGATTGGACGTATGCAGGTGCTTCTCCTGCACCCTTTCCAGCTCTTCCTGGCATTGTCGAGCGACTCGACGATCTCCCATCCATTGCAGCACCGTCGCCAAGGAGGGAAGCCCTGGCCGTTCGGAGTACAGCTCGAGCTCATCTGCATGCCACTTGACCTTCTGTGCCCACGAATGCTGCAGGTTCCGAAGCCTGCTGATGAGACCAGGGAGCCGTTTCCAACATTCGAAGGCCAGTTCAGCATCACTCATCACTTCGATCTGCTCTGAGTCGAGCTCGAGCCACTGCGCATTGAGATGATCGATGATTTCCAGCTCAAGCCGGCCGGGACCCTGCACAGGTTCCTGCTTCCTCGCATCGCGGAGGAATTCCGAGGCCCAGGCCGTGATCTCGGACCTCTCCCAGAAAGGTTGCCTACCGACATGTGCAGCAGGCTTAGGCGCATCGCCATTGCTGACGTACCCACGAAACGTAGGTAGCGTCAACCGCGTTCCATGGTCGTAAGCGACTGCTAGAGCGCCATAGATGCTGAGAGGGCTGTCGATTGATGTGTAGGGTCCCATCACCACTCCTTCGTTTGGATACTGCTACTCTATATCTAAGTTTATTGATACGATAGCTATAACTAAACGAATGGGTGTCAGGGCGACATCCGACACCGTACCCCTCCGGCGATAGGTCACCATGACCGAGACTCAGCAGCAATGGCATCGGATCTTCACTCCACCCGGCCCGCATAAGAGCACGCTCCTGGCCATCGCAGGCGGCAGCATAGTGCTCGCCTCCGGAACAGCCACCCTGACAGACCTGACCTCACCATCGTCTCCAGGCTTCATCGCAATAGCCCTCCTCGGCCCCACCCTGGCCGCAGTCGACGTGCGCGAACACCGACTCCCAGACCTTCTGACTCTCATCTGGGGCATCATCGCAGCCATTGGCATGACTCTGATCTGCGCGTTCACCCACAACTGGGCCCCACTCTTCTCTGGCGCCATTGCCGCAGCCATCACCACCGTGGCCTTCTACGCTTTTTCCATCCTCACAAAAGCAGGAATGGGCCTGGGAGACATCAAGCTCTCAGCCGTCATGGGACTCGTCATCGGCCCGCTCGGCGCCCAGACACTCTTAGCCGCCTTCGCAGGCGCATTCATCTGCGGAGCAATCTGCGCCGCAATCATGCGCCTGAGACAGCCAGCATCGGCCGAGCTCGCCTTCGGCCCCTTCCTCCTAAGCGCGACCATCATCACCGGACTACTCACCTCTGTCTGACCCGAGGAGGGCACCATGATCACGTTCTTCAACACCATCAACGAAACCCCCGCCATCGAATTCGAGGTCTGGAGCCTCACGGAATGGATCATCTACAGCCTGATCGCCCTTATCGGCCTCACGATCTTCATCTATTTCGACAAAGTCGGTGAGGCCCTCTTCGACCTCACGTTCGGCAGCTATGAACACCCAGTTATGCGCATCCTCGGCGGCCTCGGCATCCTCACCACGCTCGTCCTGCTCTTCTACGCCTTCATCCTCTTGCCCGCGGACATCCCCCGGCACATGGACGCCGAGTTCCAGTGGCGCGCAGCTGCAGTCTCGCCCTACCTCATCGCCGGCGTCCTCGCCGCATATCGAGCAATTGTCCACCTGGACACCCACTGGGGGGTCGGACTTGCCGCTTTCGCTATCCCAACCGTGCTCGCCGCAGGTGGCCTCGCCAATGACGCCTACACCAGAGTGGCTGCCAGCATTCCAATGAGCGTAGCCGCCCTGACCTTCGTCATCATCGCGGGAGCAGCAGCCCTGTTGCTCTGGGCCAAGTACAGCAAATAGTCCGAGTGTCTATCAGCGAACGTAATCGCCAAGACAAATCTCCGGACCACCATCGAGCCACATCAAACTGTGGCGGGACCCCATCACACCGATTTTGCGCCCCCGAATCCGATAATCGCCAGCAGCATGCAGGGCGCTATATTTGACGATCTCGCCATCGAATGCTGTCGGAACCCGAATCAGAGCACGTACGCCAGTCTCCTCCACAAACTCAGCAGGAAGACCTCCGGCCTCACCTAGAGCAGTAGCCGCCGCAGTGTAGGTCTCCAACCAGGAGAGAACCCGCAACCCCGCATCAGCATCATGCCTAGAGGACTGAATGCGCAGGACCGGAATTCGATTGCGCCGGGGACCCATCTGCCGAATCCACACCACATGCTCCTCGAGGAACCCCTGCGCCCTCCACGAAGGCAGGATCCCCCGCTGACGCCCCACCTTCAGAGCATCCTTCGCGCCGAGGGCATTGCGCAGCTTCTCACGCTCCATCGACAAGAGATCCCGGCGGGGGTGCCAACCCCGCCACAGGTTCCTCTCCCGCCTCTCCGGAATCCCATCGTGAAGCCAACGCTGCACAGTCCGCTGAGAGACCCGTAGCCGGCGAGCCATCACCGCGGTATTCACTCCTCCACGAGGAGCGGCACCGTACTTCAGAATGGCCAGAGCCACCCACGGAGGAGCGAGCCCATCGGTCATTTCGGACTCTCTCGCCACCAGTTCCCACGGCGGCCACCGTTGACCCGCCCATGTCGAGCTGAGATATACGCCTCCACTTCGGCCTTATCCCGCATTGGCGATCGCCCCACACGCTCCTTGACCTCCGGAAACTGCGGATCACGCCAGGCATACGAACGGACCGTGGCAGGAGAGACCTCCATCATCTCCGCTATCTCTGCCACGCTCACCAAGCTTTTGCGGTCCTCAATTTTCATCATTGCTCCTCAGATCTACTTCACATAGATTACCAAATCCGTCAAACATAACATTTGAGTAACGCACCCTCCATCCTTCACCTACCTCCACATCTCGAGAACAAAGCCTATCGGGTATCGGCTTGCCGATCCCGTACGCGATGCCTGAGTGAGGCGCAGCCGCTACGTGCATCCGCACG